>CAZXEY010000014.1:0-30333 GCA_964639695.1 uncultured Antarcticibacterium sp.
AAAAACATCGTAACATTCACAAAATCAGTGTTTTTAGGATTTTTTTTCGGTTTTTTACCTTAATTCATCAAGTATTCCTGGGGGTCTCTCCCAAATTTTATATAGCTCCCTTTTCTTCCGAAGACACTAAAGGAAGGTCCGGGATTTGGCACCATCATTCCGGCTTTTAAAGTTACTTTGAGATCGGGATAAAACAGCAGTATTTCAAAATTATCTGTTACTTCTGAATTTTCTCGTTGTTTTCTAAGATCTGCAAATACTTCTGATGGTTTTCCGAATAACATCAATGCCTGGTCGATCAAATGACTGCCCAGATCATATAGAATTCCGCTGCCGGGAACATTGCTCTCCTCTTTCCAGTTATCCTTTATTTCTGTCCTGAACCTGTCGAAATGAGCTTCATATTCTACTACTTTTCCCAGCCTGTTCTCCTTCAGTAGTTTTTTAATAGTCAGAATATCACTGTCCCATCTCCTGTTGTGGTTAACACTTAGCACAAGGTTATTTTTTTGCGCAACTTCAATAAGTTCTTCAGCTTCCTTAACTGTAGGAGTAAAAGGTTTTTCCACTACTACATGCTTTCCTGCATGTAAAGCTTTTTCTGCAAGGGGCTTGTGAAAATGATTAGGAGCAGTTATAATTACAAGGTCTATCTCTGGATCTTTTAAAATTTTCCCATAATCTGAAACAATTTTTGCCTTTGGGTACTCTTTTATCGCTGCTTTAATGTTTTCTTCACTGGAAGTGAGAATAGTTGTGATTACAAATCCATCGACACTGGAAATAATTGGAGCATTATAGATCCTGCCTCCTTTTCCATACCCTGCTATTGCTGTCCTTACTTTTTTCATTTTACTATTTGTAACTGCTTCAAAATACAAAATTTGTTGATTTTATTTAGGAAGAAAGCTGTGGGAAAAACGGTTAGAGAGGATCTTTCCGGCTTATTGGATTTTTGTTTAAATTGTAGTAAATGATATTAGAAGATGAAGAAGTTAACAATTTTTGGAAAAGAATTAATAGACGTACAATCCATAAAACAAATTCAGAATTGTATAGGACCTGAGGATATTGCAGTTCTTACTGCAGATGCTCATTATGGGTACGGCCATCCCATTGGAGGGGCCGTTGCTTATAAGAACCACATATCCTTATCTGGTGTTGGATTCGATATCGCCTGCGGAAATAAAGCCGTAAGAACAAACATCAAAGCTTCAGAGATAAATGTTCCGGATGTGATGGATGAGATCTTTAAGCGGATCTCTTTCGGAGTGGGCAGAACTAATAATGAACCGCTGGATCATCCTGTTTTCGAAAAAATAGCAAAAGCCGATTTCTCCCCGCAGCGAAAACTTTTGGATCTCTCTGTGGAACAGTTGGGAACAGTAGGTTCGGGAAACCACTTTGTAGATCTTTTTGAAGATGATGAAGGATTTCTTTGGATTGGAGTTCACTTTGGATCCCGCGGCTTTGGGCATAAAACTACTACTGGATTTATTGCAATGTCCCAAAATAAAGGATTTTTTGAACACGCCAAAGAAGGGGGTATGGATTCAAAACCCATTTTGTTTGACATAAATTCCGAAATGGGTCAGCAGTACATTTCTGCAATGAACCTTGCGGGAGAATATGCTTATGCCGGGCGGGATGTGGTAGTGGATAAAGTACTGGAGATCCTGGGAACAAAGGAAACAACTTTTGAGGTGCATAATCATCACAATTTTGCCTGGCAGGAGGAGCATTTCGGTGGAAAATACTGGGTAGTAAGAAAAGGCTGCACCCCTGCATTCCCCGGGCAAATGGGATTTATTGGTGCTAACATGGAAGACACCTCAGTAATAGTCAAAGGGAAAGACACGACATTGTCCCGCGACGGACTTTTTTCCACTGTGCACGGTGCGGGTAGGGTAATGTCGCGGAGGAAAGCCGCAGGGAAAACTAAATGGATCAAAGGAAAAGACGGCAAAAAACGCCCAACCATCGTTTCAAAAGGAGCTGTGGATTTTGATGCAGTTAAGGCCAGGCTAAAAAATAAGGTGGAATTAAGAGGTGCAGGGGCAGATGAAGCTCCCGAAGCCTATAAAAATCTGGAAGAGGTGCTGCAACACCAGGGAGAAACCATTGAAATTTTGCACAGGCTTCATCCAATTGGAGTTGCAATGGCAGGGGAGGAGACTTATGATCCTTACAAGGATTAAATAATTGTTTGGCTTAGCTTGAGCCACCACTTTGGTGGCAAATAAAGTTCATCCAAAGCAAAAACCCGGAACGAACGCTCCGGGTTTAGATTTTTATAATTAAAAAATTAATACTGCTGCTCCAGTAATGTTTCATTGAACAACTTCAAAATTCTTTTGTATTCGTCGGTCCAGCTGCTTGGTTCTACAAAGCCGTGGTCTTCTACAGGATATACGGCCATTTCCCAATTGTCTTTTTTAAGCTCAATCAGTCGTTGTGCCAATCTTACCACATCCTGAAAGTGAACGTTTACATCCAGCATTCCGTGGGCAATCAGCAAATGTCCTTCAAGGCCTTCAGCAAAATAAATAGGGGAAGATCGTTTGTATGCAATTGGATCTTCTGAAGGTGTATTTAAGATGTTAGACGTGTAGCCGTCATTATAATGGGCCCAGTCGGTCACAGAACGTAAAGCAGCGCCAGATTCAAAAGTATCAGGTTCATTAAACAAAGCCATCAGCGTTATGAATCCCCCATAACTTCCGCCGTAGATTCCCACTTTTTCAGGATTAACTCCGTGTTCAGCGACAAGATATTCTGCCCCATCTACCTGGTCAGAAAGGTCTTTTCCTCCCATATGCCTGTAGATCCCCGTTCGCCAGTCTCTTCCATATCCTGCACTTCCGCGATAATCAATATCAAGAACAGTGTAACCAAGATCGGTTAAAAGATTGTGGAACATATATTCCCTAAAGTAGCTGGACCACCATTTGTGAACATTTTGAAGATACCCTGCCCCGTGAACGAATATTACGGCTGCTCCGTTAGGATTTTCAGGTTTGTACAATCTGGCAGGAACCATAGCTCCATCATCAGCTTTAAAATTAACCAGCTCAGGTTCTCTCCAGTCATAGGCTTTAAATTCTTCAGATTGACCTGAAGTTAATTGATTTGCTTCAGCAGCGGGAGAAGTCTTTTTTACATATAATTCCCAGGGTTTGTTGCTGTAAGAATGCAGGATAGCCATTTTTTTTTCATCGGGAGAAAGCGTGACATCATTATTTCCGGTCATTTGGGTAAGCTTTTCCATTTTCCCACCCATTACCGGCATACGGTAAAAATGTCTTTCCCCGGGATGCACTTCAGAAGTTGTTAAATACCAGTGCTTTTTATCATTAGATAAAAATGGGTCAAAAACTTCATAGTTTCCACTGGTAAGTTGTTTTTTATTTCCGCTGCTCACATCCAGAAGGTAAAGATGGCTATAGCCGGTTTCTTCACTTTGAAAGTATATATTCTTATTATCGGGTAACCAGCCTATGGTACCGCCACCAAAAGAATAGCCTATTCCCGGGCCCGCTATCCAGGCTTCATCCCGCTGGCGATCGAGGTTTTTAAGTTCTCCAGTTTGCAGGTCCAGCATTGTGATCCAGCGATCTTTATTATCCTGGGAGCGAACATTTACGATAGCCTTATTTCCATTGGTGGAAAAATAAGGCCCCGAGGGAATTACTTTTCTTTCTTTTTCTTCCCATTCCCTGTCCGGATAATCTTTAGTATAGTCCGGCAAATCTTTAATTCCGGGTAAATTATTTGTTTGCACCATGTAAACGGTGTCCTTTTCTAGGTTGTAAACAGCCATTTCCACTTTTGTAGGATCATCGCCCACTTTAGATCTCGCCGGTAAATTGACGGTGTATCCTGAAGCATCTACATAATTAGGAACATCTGTATTTTTATTTTCTGCTCTTGTTATTAAGCTGAAAGTGGCAAATTTCCCATCGGGAGACAGTTGAAGATTCGACACTGATTTCTTTCCTGCGTAAAAGGTAAAGGGCTCTTTGGTGGTTTTCTTTCGATAATCCTCACTTGCCTCTTTTTTGTCTTCTCTTTCCTGAACAACATCAAGCAGCCCCAGATTTTCTTTTTTAATCCATTCATCCTTTTCTGAGATTTTCTTTTCCCTGTCATTTTTTTCACCAGATCTTATATTGGTCACCTTTTGAAGGCTTCCTTTTTGCAGATCGTAAACAAACAAATTATCGTTTGAGCTGAAGGAGATCTTCGAGTTATCAAAAAGGAATTTGGGATCATTAATTCTTTCAGCAAAATCCAGAAGTTGTCTTGAAGTATTGTTTTTTGCATTGTAAAGCATAAGATTTCCATCCTTTACAAAAACCTTCTGGTCTCTTTTTGCATTGAAATCGCCCGCCCGGGAAATCTGCTTCTTCTGTTCTTCTAAAGAAACCTTCTGGATATTATCCCGGGAGTTTAAAGAAATCTTATACAGCGAATCTTCGGGATCTTTTTGAAGATTATAATTAAAATAGAGGGTCTGGCTGTCTTCTCCCCAACGAACGTTAGAAGGAAAAGTCCCAATCCATGACGGGTCCTGCATAATTTTTTCCACAGTAAGCTCGCTCTCCTGCGAATGGGAGAAATTGAAAACAAAAAGCAAAAGGAAAAGGGGGGTGAATTTTCTGAATGTAATTTGCATAATGTAAGGCTGAATCATTTTGAACGGCAATATAAATATTTTTCAGTTTTGAATGGGATTAATTCACTAGTTGAACCTTAAGTGGTTCTGAATTTCCCAGGCTCTTAATGAACAAATTGGCCGGAAGGGAACTACTTTCTGATTTTGTTTGCTCTACCCGCACTGTTATAGATTCATTGGGAGCAATAATAAAAGGAGCATTATGGGGATACTCAAGGTTATAATTTTCAGAATTGTCCAGCTGGAGATAGGATATAAAAACAGCTTTATCGGGGGAGGTATTGGTAATTAATAATTCATGAGAGGATTTATCTTGTAAAGAAATTTCCTTTTCTGAAACTTTTAACTGCGCCTTCTCCATTGGTTTCAGATTTAAATCCTGAATATTCTCTTTTCCTTCCGCAGAAAATATTTCGAAAGACGTAAGTTCAGGACCGCCACCACGATTTCCGCTTCCGGCTCCTATTAGGATTGTGTTCCCAAAATTAACGGCCTGGGTTCCATGACGGCCAGATTGTAACGACGGCAATTGTGTCCAGGAATTTGTTTCAGGGTTAAAAATTTCTACTTCCCTGTGAGCAGCCTCCTGATTTTCACTTTCCCCACCTATTACTACGAATTGATTGTTAAAAATTGCAGCAGCAGTTCCTGCTCTTTCGGTTGGCAGATTACTGATTTTCTCCCAGTTCCCGGATTTAAAGTTATAGCGTTCAGCATCTTTTATAGTGCCCGAAAATCCTGTTTCTCCGCTGCCCGACCGCCTGCCTCCGGCAACGTAAAGATTATCACCAATAACGGCGCTTTGAAAATGATCCCGTGCCTGTGGGGCATTGGGTAATACTTTCCACGTGTTGGAATAAGGATCGAATTCATCTAACCAGTTAACCCATCCTGAGGTGTGGCCATTAATTATTCCATTGACCAGGTAAATCTTTTTATCCTTAACTACAGCCCCTGCTGCTCCACGCTTTCTGTCTTCAGGAATTTCCGGGCCAATCGCCCAGGAATCTTCAGTAACATCGTAAATTAAAATATGACTTAACGGAGTTTCATAGGGCCAGGAACCGGTAAAGCCCCCCAGAACGTAGATTAAACCATCCAGTTCCACGAGCTGCATATGATGAATTTCCAGCGGGGGCTGTGCTCCCTTGATCCATGTTTGTTTAGCAATATCAAAAATGTCAATTCTTTTTTCTCCTCTTCCGCCTATGAGAATAATCTTGTCACCTACAGCAACAAGTCCGTTTTCATGCCTGGCCTGTGGTTCTTCGTTAAATTCTATTTGATTCCAGGTGCCAACCTGTGGGAAGCATAGGGTTACGCATAAAAAACTGCAGAAAAATAGAAGATTTCGCATCAATTTTAAAATTTTAGATTTAAAGATAATATTTATTCTTAAGCAGTTTAACCCCACTTTAACTGATGTTCTATACGATTTTAGCTAAGTTAAAGAAGAATTAAAAAAATTGAATTATGAAATTAAAAGCACTCTTTTTAAACTGTACTTTAAAAAAATCACCGGAAACTTCAAACACTGCAGCATTTATAGGCGAAGCCGAAAAGATCTTTCACGAGCTGGAGGTGGAGACTGAGCAGATTCGGGTTGTAGATCACGACGTTAAATTTGGAAATACTTCCGATGAAGGGGAAGGGGATGCCTGGCCGAAGATTCTGGATAAAGTTAAAGCTGCAGATATGTTGATCATTGCCACTCCAATTTGGCGCGGGGACAGAGGATCCGTGGCAAAAATCGTTAACGAAAGATTTGATGGGATTATGAGTGAGGGAAATGATGTAGACGGGCAGTATCCAACCTATAATAAAGTGGGTGGAGTTATGGTAGACGGTAATGAAGATGGAGCCAAAAAAGCTATTTCCAGTATTTGTTTTGATCTTTCGGAACATGGATTTACCGTTCCGGTTAATGGATTTACCTATTATGTTGGTAAAGCGGGACCCGGCCCAAGCTACATTGAAGCAGAAGGGAACAAGCACGAATTCACGAATAATATGATACTTTTAATGGTTCACAATATGGTGCACCTTGCAAAAACTTTAAAAGCCAATCCATATCCTACCAATGTGAAGAAACTTGGAGAGAGAGCGAAAAAAATGAGCGAATAAAAACAATCTGCTCAAACAAGTTTTTTTATCTTTCACTTATGAAAAACATAGAGAGTTTTATTCGCGAAATACCCGATTTTCCAAAGCCGGGAATCAGGTTTAAAGACATCACCCCTTTATTACAGGATCCTGAAGCAATGAGTGAAACCGTTTCTCTCCTTTTAGAAATGGTAGGAGATGTGAAAATTGATAAGGTGGTGGGAATAGAATCCCGCGGATTTTTATTTGGAACTCTTTTGGCAGAAAAACTAAAGGCAGGATTTGTTCCTGTAAGGAAGCCGGGAAAATTGCCGTATAAAACCTATGCCGAAGTTTACGAACTAGAATATGGAAAAGATACTTTAGAAATACATCAGGACGCAATTAAAAAAGGAGAGAATGTACTGCTTCATGATGATGTACTGGCAACCGGAGGCACTGCCAGAACAGCCTGTAATTTAATTGAGAAAATGGGAGGGAAAATTATTCAGTGTAATTTTCTTACAGAGATTTCCGATCTCAAGGGCAGAAGAAAGCTAAAGAAGTATGATGTGGAGTCTCTTTTAATTTATTAATCAAGGGCTTTTTTTGTAACCCACAGCCTCCAGCCGATAATCGCTTTTTGGAATTTTGTAGCTTTTTGAAGGTCCAGTTGTTTTTTGGAATAACTGGGTAGGACTTTTTTATTCAGTTTGGAAAGCATTTTAAAAAATCCCCTTTTCATTTTCTTGTATTTCTTATAAATATAATAAATTTCAGGTAGTTTAAATAAAAAGGGCCATCTGTTAAAGATGGCTCTTTTCGTTCAAAAACTAACTTAACTATAATTAGTACTAATTTTTTGGAGGATTGGAAGATATATAAATTTTGTTGTTAACAACTCCAACGTAAATATCATTGATACTTTCTGTTTCGCTAAAGGTGCCAATTATCTCCTCATTCTCAGTTTTAGCTATAATTTTTATTTCTGTTATTAAACCCGATTTGTTTCTTTTTATACTTTTGAAATCCAGCTTAAGATTGGACATTTCCTGTAGTTTTTGCCTTGTGATCTTTAGTCCTTCATCTGTAGTAGAAGCTTTAATTACAGCAAAATTCCCCACAGGATTATTCCCGGAATATTGATCTTTTAATGTTATTTCAATTACTCCGTTTTTTCCTTTTTCGCCATAAACTTTGATTGCAGATTCTCCTTTAAGTACTGTAATTCCCTCAATGTTAGTATGATCAAGGTCTTTGATGTCAAAGCTCTCTCCCATGACTTTTCCTTCCACTACGTACAAAGGTGGATTTTGGTTCTGGGTGCTGGCGTAAAATACCTTGGAGCCGCCACCAAAAGAACCTGGGGTTCCTGCTGTAACCGGATCAGCTGATATTTGATACGCTGTGGGCTGTGAAGTTATAAAGTATTTTGTTCCCTTCTTTAAAGTATCCTGCGTAACCCTTACATAAGTGGCAGGAGAACCGGAAATATTTGTGTAACTGGTTGTGTAGTAGGCTGGTTTTTTCGTTGCCTTTCCATTATTAGAAATAGAATCACCATTTTTTGTTGCAATTAAAACACCTGCATTTTTCGCAGCTTTTCCATAAATAGTTCTTGCTGATGCTGCATTTAAAATATGAATGGTATCACCGGCCTTCTCATTGGTCGAGGCAATATACACCTGTACATTCCCTTTTACAGAAGTCGTATCCAGGTAGTAAGTGTGGCCTTTAGCGGGTTTAGAATCGCTGAATCCGCTTTCGCCGCTTTCTTTGGAATAGATTTTAAAAGTTTCAATTCCATCAGGATCAGACTTGGAATAACTGGCTGAGGTACTTGTCTTTGAATTTATAAGTTCTACAGAAATATCAGTTATAATCCCTTCAGAATTTCTTTTTACGTTGATAAAATCCAGGATAATTCCCTGTTTTTTAAAATTATTACTTATGTTTTCCAAATCTAATTGTACACTGTTTTTAGTAACTGTAGCAGCCACGTCCATAGTTTCTGCATAGGCAGCTTCAGGTGTTGAATCTTTTACCTGGGCGACTGTTTTCACGTTAAAAATGAGGAGGAATGCCAGTAAAGCAGGGATGATGAGCCCTGCCTTCCAATAATTACTTTTTAATGAATTCTTCTTGTTAAGCATAATAATTCGTTTTTTGATTAATGACTGATAGAAATTGTTTGTTAATGATAAGCTGAGGTTTTCTACTGAAATTTTAACCAAGGCTTTTTGATATTCTTTTTTACAGGGAGCTTCCTTCACAGCTTCACTGTCTGCTATAAACTCCAGGTTTTGCTGAAGATTTTTTATATAAATCCACGCAATTGGATTAAACCATTGATAGATTAAATTCACATTAGAAATAAGTACATCTCCTGAATGCATTTGATTTACGTGCACTTTTTCATGTTTCAGAATAAGATTCAATTCTGCTTCAGTATGTAGCGCGGGATTATAAACAATATAATTGAGGAATGAGAAAGGAGCGATTTTTTGAGAACTGATGATATATTTAGTGCCGCTTTTTTTAATTAAGATTCCTCTCAAAAGGATTTTTAAAAGTGAAGTTATTTGAAATATAAATCTTATCAACATTACAAGGACTCCGACAAAATATATTAGGATTAAGATCTGGTCCATGGAATAAGATGTTTCTTCAGGGACAGTATTTAAAGCCATTAACCCAGATTCCGCTAGAAAAAAGGTTTGAGGCTGCGCTTCAATAAAAACAGTACGCGTAAAATAAACCGCAGGTAAGACCGCAGAGGTAATAACCCCTGCAAGTAAAAATTTTCTGTTAGCTGAAAAATCTGTATCCTTTCTCAATAAAAAGAAATAGAACCCGAAAAACATAACCAGTATTCCGGCACTTTTTAAAAGGTATATCAAAAAATCATTCATGGTTTTCCTTTTTCTCTATGATATCTAAAATTTCCCTTAGCTCCTGTGCACTTATTTTTTCTTCCTTCGCAAAAAAGGACACCATACTTTTATAGGAATTATCAAAGAATTTTTTAGTTGCAGTACTCATAAACTGTTTGCGGTAAGCCTCCATTGAAATTACAGGGAAATATTGATGTGTTTTCCCGAAAGCATTATGATCTACATATCCTTTATCTTCAAGGTTTCTAATAATTGTTGATACCGTATTATAATGTAAGTTCTCTTCAGTAATTTCGGCAAGTACCTCTTTGACAAAAGCTTTCTTTAGCTTCCAGAGGATGTGCATAATTTCTTCTTCTTTATTAGTGAGTTTTTCCATGGAGAAAATTAATTTATTGCTGAATGATTCCTGGTTTTGTAAATATAACGATAAAAATAGTTATAAACCTAATTTTATAGTTATACATTTAAAGTTTAATATTTATTTGTTAAAGGATTGGACTATAGGGGATTTACTCATTTTCCATAATTGGTGGGAAGCGTCCTCGCAATCCTGCTGTTACCCATTTCTCCACCAAAAATTACATTGGTGGGTGGGGAATGATTTCCCCATTGATCAATATGAAAAACCTCTTGCGCAACAATAAGGGATTGATCAATACCTTTATATAAAATAGAGAGCTGTTTTTCTAAAATCCGTATAGATGTAAGCTCCCCTTCATTGTCAATTTGAAAGAATTTATAGGGAGGAACTTCAAACTTTTCATGAAAGATCCTGAATTCGTTTTCGTGAAGCTTTTTATAAGCAAGGGATCGCATAAAGTGTAAGGAAGAACCTTGATAAGTTTTTTCCCGGTTCTTCAATTGCTTTTTTGAAGGTTTTTTTCGCAACTCATCAAAAAACAAATAGCCTTCGTAATAAACCAGGTGCACCAGGGTTAAACCAGATGTTCCGGTACTAAATTCAACTTTAAAATTTTCAAGGTTATACCTCACCTTGTAGCCTAAATGTTTGTTTATAATTACTAAAGGTTCTTCCGCATAAGCAACCATTATCTTTTTAGAAGGAATGTACCGAAGCTTTATTGCCTCTTCATTCTGTATTTTTGTTAAAGCAGCATCATAAGTGTTGCCCAGAAATTCTCTTCTAAAAATTCCGAGTTTTCTTTTCCTGGTCCAGGGGTCTGTTTCAATAAAAACCTCTTCCAGAGTTTCCGTATTTTCTTTTAAGTAAATTTTTAGGGTGGCCCCTGTTTTAAATTCAATATTTGGGGCAACCAAGGTTTTAAAGCCAAGGGAACTAATTATGAGGGGAGAGGTAATGCCATTGTTTTTAGTAATTTTAAATTTCCCATCCAAATCTGTAGAAACTCCAATATTGGTACCGTCAAAATAAACAGAGGCTCCGGCTATCCCGGTGGAATCTTTTGTGTTGTAAACTATGCCTTGTATGGTTTCCTGCGAATAACCAAGACTAAGGCATGTAATAAAAAGGATTGCAAAGCAGAAGGTTATTTGTTTTAGATCCATAGTATAAAATAAAAACGAATATAACTGTTTCTCTAGTTAATCAACTGTTTTTCTAGTTAATTATGTGTTTTTATAAGTTTGGAGATATCTTCTTTATCTTCGTGAAAAAATTAATTGATGAGTTTTTTGTTTATTCTTATAGGTCTTGCATTACTGGTAGTTGGAGGGGAATTTTTAGTGAGGGCATCTGTAGCCCTTTCATTTAAACTGAAAATTTCAAAAATGGTTATTGGATTGACCGTGGTTTCTTTTTCCACTTCGGCACCGGAATTACTGGTGAGTTTACAGGCAGCTCTTGGTGGTTTTTCTGATATTTCTTTAGGTAATGTAGTAGGTTCTAATATTGCTAACATTGGTTTAGTCCTGGGAGTGACGGCAATCATTTCACCCCTAACGGTAGACAGGGACTTTTATAAGATGAACTGGCCCGTTATGATGGTCTTTTCAATTATACTTTATTTCTTTTTAAGAAGTGGTGAACAAATTAGCAGGATCGAAGGAGGAATTCTTCTGGGTGGATTAATTATTTACCTGTTCTTTTTATTACAACACGCACGTAAATCCAGGGTAGAGGTAGAAGGAATAGATGATTCTCTGGAACGAACCTCTAATTTTAAAATGATCGTATGGCTCCTTATAGGGGGGGTAGCTTTATATTACGGATCTGAACTGCTGGTAAGCGGGGCGGTAGACATCGCAGGAATGCTGGGAGTAAGTGAACGTGTTATTTCCGTGACTGTAATTGCCATAGGTACCAGTGTGCCTGAACTTGCCGCGTCCATTGTTGCAGCTTTAAAACAGGAGAAAGCTATTTCACTTGGTAATTTAATTGGTTCCAACATATTTAATATCGCTTCAGTTTTAGGAATAACAGCTTTAATTCAGCCAATATTTCTGGCTAATGAAGCAATTCTTAATGTGGATATCTTCTGGATGCTTGGAATAGCATTTATTCTAATCCCTTTGGCTTTTCTTCCGGAGAAGTTTGTCTTCAACAGGCTTAAAGGGATAATCCTGTTTGTTTCCTATGCAATTTTCATTGGAATGGCGTTTTGGGAGTAATTTAAGGGGATCTGTTACTTTTTAAGTATATTTTATAATTTTAACCCCTAAACTTTAAGGGGTATATTGGAAAAACATGTACTTTTGCCGAAGCAATCCCAAAAATTCATAACACAACATGTCAACTTTAAGATTTCAAGCATTAAAAGAAACCCTTAACCGGAAGCCGGTTAAAATTGAGGAGCACGAAAGAAGATCCGAACTATTTGGTAGAAATGTTTTCAATGAAACTGTTATGCGACAGTTTCTAACAAAAGAAGCTTACCAAAGCGTGATGGATGCTACCAAAACCGGAGCTAAAATTAGCCGCGTAGTTGCCGATCACATTTCTACCGGAATGAAGGAATGGGCTATAGCAAAAGGGGTAACTCACTACACCCACTGGTTTCAGCCTCTAACCGGTTCTACAGCAGAAAAGCATGATGCTTTTTTCGAAACAATAGGGGATGGGCTTGCAATTGAAAAGTTTGGTGGAAATCAGCTCGTACAACAGGAACCCGATGCTTCCAGTTTTCCTCATGGAGGGATAAGAAATACTTTTGAAGCACGTGGATATACTGCCTGGGATCCAACTTCCCCAGCATTTATTTTTGGTACCACCTTATGTATTCCTACAGTTTTTGTTTCCTATACAGGGGAAGCATTAGATAATAAAACTCCTTTATTAAGGGCACTGCAAACGGTTGATCAGGCTGCTACAGATGTTGCAAAATATTTTGATAAGAACGTTACTAAAGTAAATGCTACTTTAGGTTGGGAGCAGGAATATTTCCTTATAGATTCTGCTTTAGCAACCTCAAGACCAGATTTACAATTAGCAGGACGTACCTTATTGGGTCATTCTCCGGCTAAAGGTCAGCAATTGGATGATCACTATTTTGGATCTATTCCATCAAGGGTTCTTGCCTATATGAGAGATCTGGAAATGGAGTGTATGTTATTGGGTATTCCGGTAAAAACGCGTCATAATGAAGTGGCACCTAATCAATTTGAATTAGCCCCTATTTTTGAAGAAGCTAACCTTGCGGTAGATCATAATGCCCTTTTAATGGATGTTATGGATAAAGTTGCTGAGAGGCACAATTTTAAAGTGATCTTTCACGAGAAGCCTTTTGCAGGTATAAACGGAAGCGGAAAACACAACAACTGGTCTTTAAGTACAGATACGGGAGTTAATTTACTGGGTCCCGGATCTACACCTATGAAGAACCTGCAATTCCTGACCTTCTTTATCAACACTATTAAAGCCGTTCATGATTACGAGGAGCTTTTACGTGCTACCATAGCCAGTGCTTCCAACGATCACAGGTTAGGAGCTAACGAAGCACCTCCTGCTATTATATCAGCTTTTATTGGATCGCAGTTAACTGATGTTCTTGATGAACTTGAAAAAGTAACAGATGGAAAACTATCTCCCCAGGAGAAAACTGATCTTAAATTGAACGTGGTAGGAAAAATTCCTGAAATTTTACTTGATAATACAGACAGGAACAGGACTTCACCTTTTGCCTTTACAGGGAATAAATTTGAATTTAGAGCGGTTGGATCTCAGGCAAACTGCGCGGGGCCAATGACAGTTTTAAATACAATTGTAGCTAAACAGTTAATAGAATTTAAAAAGAGCGTTGATGTCCTTATCAAGGAAAAGAAAATGAAAAAGGATGATGCGATCTTTAATATATTGAGAGAGTATATCAAAGATTCTAAAAAAATAAGATTTGAAGGGGACGGTTACGGCGATGCATGGCAAAAGGAGGCTAAAAAGAGAGGTTTAAGTAATCACAAAACAACTCCCCAGGCTCTTAAGGCACAAATTTCTGAAAAAACTCTTTCGTTATTTGAAGAAATGGGCGTAATGAACAGGAAAGAGGTGAAAGCGCGCCACGAGATCCAACTGGAAGATTACTCAATGAGAATACAAATAGAAGGAAGGATTTTAGGGGATATTGCACGAAACCACGTAATTCCAACTGCTATCCGCTATCAGAATATTCTTATAGAAAATGTGAGAGGTCTTAAAGATATTTTTCCTGATGAATTTAAGAAACATTCTAAAGAGCAATTGGAATTGATCACCGAAATTTCTGAACATATTGAAAATATCAACAGGGATATAAATGCCATGATCGAGGAGCGCAAAAAAGCAAATAAACTGGAAGATGCAGAAAAGCGTGCTTTTGCTTACTGTGATGAGGTAAAACCTTACTTTGATAAAATAAGATATCACTGTGATAAACTGGAGCTTATAGTAGATGATGAGCTTTGGCCATTAACAAAATACAGGGAACTATTATTTACCCGTTAATTATAGATATTGTTAAAACCCTGCCACCCGGCAGGGTTTTTTGTTTTAGAGGTTAGCATTTGCCGATGCTAAGTTTAAAAGGTTTAAATTATAAAGTAGGACTGCTTCAATAAAAATCAAAAGCTTGTATATTTGAAGCATCGTAAAACCGATATTGTCATGAGTCAGGAAATTAGCAAGCGTTATGCAGGCAGAGGAGTTTCTGCAGGTAAAGAAGATGTTCATAATGCTATAAAAAATGTAGACAAAGGACTTTTTCCGAAAGCTTTTTGCAAAATAACCCCCGATTTCCTTACGGGAGATAAGGAATACTGCCTGATCATGCACGCAGATGGAGCAGGGACTAAATCTTCCCTGGCCTATATGTACTGGAAGGAAACAGGAGATCTTTCAGTATGGAAAGGAATTGCACAGGATGCATTAATAATGAATATTGATGATCTACTATGTGTTGGTGCTACAGATAATATAATGCTTTCTTCAACCATTGGCAGGAACAAAAACTTAATCCCGGGAGAAGTTATTTCTGCTATTATAAATGGGACTGAGGAACTTCTTAAGGACCTTAAAGATTTTGGTGTTGAAATACATTCTACCGGCGGAGAAACAGCAGATGTTGGCGACCTTGTAAGGACAATTATCGTGGATTCTACAGTAACCGCACGTATGAAAAGAAGTGAGGTTATTGATAATTCCAGGATTAAACCGGGTAATGTAATTGTAGGCTTGGCTTCTTTTGGTGAAGCTTCTTACGAAAAGGAATACAACGGGGGAATGGGGAGTAATGGACTAACATCTGCACGTCACGATGTATTTTCCAAAGCTTTAGCCAAAAAATATCCTGAAAGTTTTGACAACAACATCCCTGAACATCTTGTGTACTCTGGCACTAAAGATCTTACAGATGCTGTTGATAATTCTTCTTTAGATGCCGGGAAACTGGTGCTTTCTCCAACTAGAACCTACGCACCGGTTATAAAGAAGATCCTCTCTAAATTCAGCAATAAAGAGATTTATGGAATGGTGCACTGCAGCGGTGGAGCGCAAACCAAAATTCTGCATTTCATTGATAATTTACATATTATAAAAAATGATCTGTTTGAGGTTCCCCCGTTGTTTAAATTAATTCAGGAGGAAAGTGGAACAGATTGGAAAGAGATGTAACAGGTATTCAATATGGGTCACAGAATGGAACTTTACGTGGATGAAAAGAATGCAGGTAAAATAATTGAAATATCAAAATCTTTTAATGTTGATGCAAAGATTGTAGGAAGGGTAGAAGCATCTGCAGAGAAAAAACTGACCATAACAAGCCCCTTTGGAGAATTTATCTATACCTGAAGATAATTAAAGGAAATAATAACCTGAATATTTCGGTTAATCTTTTAAAATTTAATAAATTTCCTTTTCAGCTTTACCCCAAATGAAGCACTTCAATAGCCTACTGGCAGTCATTTTATTTATTCTTGTCCTGCTGAATGTTTATACAATATTCACCATGGGAATTGAGGGCGGCAGATGGTCAAGGATCATTAGTTCGGGAATCCTTTTTCTTTTTTACCTGAAAATTGCCAGATATAAACAAAAATTCGTTCTTGCTGCTTTTCTCACGCTCTTCATCTCCTCGCTACTTTCTTTAAATAATGAGATACTAATTGTAAGAAAAATAAACCTGGGATCTGTGATTTTATCTTACATCTTTCTTTTGCTTCATGTAAGGCCGTTTGTTAGAAGATTAAGAGCACATCTTTTACAAAAATTGATTTTTCTCCTTATTGCAGGCCTCAATATTGTCATTATGTATTTTTTAATGTATGATCTTGTAGGTAATTCTGTAGAAGACACGATGCAGCTTTCCCTGCTTGTGTTGCGGGGATTGGCAATTATTTTGCTGGTGGTTATGGCATTTTCTTATACGAACAGGTACTCGAACCGGCCATCTATGTTTTTTCTGCTAGCGGTAATAGGTTTAATATTATCAGATGTTTTTGCTTTTACATCTTTTTATTTAGGAGAAAAGGAATTTATATATGCCGATCGTTCTTTGTACCTGCTGGGCCTGGGGGCGCTGGTAAAGTATTCTGAATTAATGGGGGAGGAAACGGTGGAGGAAGACCTTATTTAATCTTTCTATCCCTTTGAAGTATTTAGTAAAAATTTTTCTTTTAATAAATTCAGTTTTGGATGGATATATCTTTGGCAAAAAGGCTTTTCAGGATCATTTAAATAATAATTCTGAAATTCTTCTGCGGAAGGTTTAAATTTTTGGAAATCCAGAACTTGAGTTATCAATTCCTCCTGAAAATCCTGTTGTTTTTCCTGAAGGATCTTTTTGATAGTGCTCTCTTCTTCAGCATTAAAAAAATAAACTGCACTCCTGTACTTTTTTCTGAAAGAATGATTAGAAGTAGAATTATGCGTTAGCAAATGAATTTCTATTAAGATTTCCAAAGGAATGGCAATGGGATTAAAATGAACTATAACGGCTTCAGAAAAACCAGAATTTTCACCTGTAGAAGCTATAAAACCCTGCTCCACTTTTGTAACTCCTTTCAGGAATTGAAATACAGCTTCTGTGCACCAATGGCAACCGCCTCCAAAACCTATTTTATTAATATTCTTCATCCATAACGACCTGAGTAAAAATAAAAGATTCAAATTACATTCCCTTTTTTTAATGGAATAATAAATGGCCAATGGCTTTAAAAACCAGTTTTGCTATTTTTTCGTAAATTTCCTTCTATTATTAAAATTCAATGAAACAGCTCAACCCCCTCCTGGCAGTTTCCGGGATCATTCTTTTCTTATTTAATTTCTTTATTATTTACAGCTACGGAATTATCGAAAGCCGGTGGACCCGCTTCGCAAGCATTTTGCTGTTCTTTATTTTATATCTCAAAGTTTCGCCTTCAAAGGAAAAATTTTTAATTACTGCTTTTGGATTGTTTGTTGTTTCTGATCTTGTTTTAATTCATTATGAGATTCCCTGGGTTAAGAAAATGAAATTTATGCTGGTTATTCTTGCGTATGCATCTTTGTTTATGCACATACGGCCGTACGTAAGAAAATTAAAGACCAATCTTCTTCAAAAATCTGTATTTATAAGTGTTCTTGCTATTAATACGGTCATGCTGTTTTTGCTGGTAGATATGGTGAAACCAAAAATAGATGATGCGATTCACAGCTTCCTGTTTTATCTATATGGCGTCTCAATGATAGGCCTGGTAACTATGGCTTTTTCTTATAGTCACAGGTATTCAAACAGGTCTTCTTTCTACTTTATATGTGCCGTCCTTGGATTTATTTTTTCAGATATCTCGGGCTTTATTGCCTATTATATGGATTTGCAGGAATTTTATTTTCCTGACAGGTTCTTTTATTTAGCAGCACTTGCTTGTCTTGTAATTTTTGCCAAAGTAGATAAGGAGGAAGGCAGGATGCATAATCCTGAACTTATTTAAAACTTTATTCCTCAAAAGAGAATCTTCTATATCCATCAAAATATCGTAAATTTGTTGCGAAAAATCATCTAAATTTTATGATTGAGAAGTTGAATATTGTGAAGCAACGCTTTGATGAGGTGAATGATCTAATCATTCAGCCCGATGTTATTTCAGATCAAAAACGTTACATAGAATTAAATAAAGAATATAAAGATCTTAAAGCTTTAATGGATGTTCGTGAGAATTACATCACGCTAATAAACAACATTGAAGAAGCCCAGGAGATCATTAAGGACGGGAGCGATCCTGAAATGACAGAAATGGCAAAACTTCAATTGGAAGAAGCCAAAGCTGCAGTTCCTGCTCTTGAAGAAAAAATTAGAATGATGCTGGTTCCCAAGGATCCTGAAGATGCTAAAAATGTCGTGATGGAAATTCGTGCAGGTACAGGAGGCGATGAAGCCAGTATTTTTGCAGGGGATCTTTATAAAATGTACACAAAGTATATTGAAAGCCGTGGCTGGAAATCTACTATCGTAGATTACAATGAGGGCACCAGTGGTGGATTCAAAGAAATGATTTTTGAGGTTGCGGGTGAGGATGTCTACGGAACTTTAAAATTTGAAGCGGGTGTTCACCGGGTTCAAAGGGTACCTCAAACTGAAACACAGGGAAGGGTACACACCTCTGCAGCAACGGTGATGGTTCTTCCTGAAGCTGAAGAATTTGATGTGGAAATTAACCCAAAAGATGTAAGAATAGATTATTTCTGTTCCTCCGGTCCGGGAGGACAATCTGTTAACACAACCTATTCGGCAGTGCGATTAACGCACATTCCTACAGGTTTGGTTGCTCAGTGTCAGGATCAGAAATCACAGCATAAGAATAAAGAAAAAGCTTTTCGGGTTTTACGTTCAAGATTGTATGAGCAGGAACTGGCAAAGCAAATGGAAGCAGATTCTGCAAAGAGAAATTCCATGGTTTCCAGTGGTGATCGTAGTGCTAAGATTAGAACTTACAATTATGCACAGGGAAGGGTGACAGATCACAGGATCAATCTTACTCTCTACGATCTGGGAAATATTATCAACGGAGATATTCAAAAGATAATCGACGAACTTCAGCTGGTAGATAATACAGAAAAGCTGAAGGAAAACAGCGACGTTTTTTAACAACTACGAATAAGTAGTTCCTGCCTAACAGCAGGAACTTTTTATTTTTCCTAATTCCAGGTGACCCATGAACATTCAGGATCTTATAAATCAAATAAAGAAAAAGAAATCGTTTTTATGTATTGGCCTGGATACAGATCTGGAAAAAATTCCTACCTATTTATTATCTGAAGAAGATCCAATTTTCACGTTCAATAAAGCGATCATTGATGCCACTCATCAATTTGCAGTTGCCTATAAGCCAAATACTGCCTTTTATGAAGCCTGCGGTAGAAAAGGATGGAAATCTTTAAGTAAGACGATTGAATATATTAATCACCATTATCCTGAAATATTCACGATCGCAGATGCGAAACGTGGTGATATTGGGAATACTTCGACTATGTATGCAAAAGCATTTTTGCAGGAAATGGGATTTGACTCTGTAACCGTTGCTCCTTATATGGGCAAGGATTCTGTAGAACCTTTCCTTCAGTTCAGGGATAAACATGCAATCTTACTTGCTCTAACGTCAAATGAAGGAGCTTTCGATTTCCAGACACTAAAAACTGATGGTTCTGAGCTTTATAAAAAAGTTATAAAAGTTTCCCGCACCTGGAAAAATTCAGAAAGGCTTATGTACGTCATTGGTGCGACTAAAGCTGAATATCTTGCCGACATCAGGAAAATTATACCAGACAGTTTTCTTTTGGTACCGGGGGTTGGAGAGCAGGGGGGAAGTCTTGCAGAAGTTTGCAAATATGGTATGAACAAAAATGTAGGATTGCTGGTAAACTCTTCCCGTGGAATTATTTACGCCTCTCAAAGTTCCAATTATGCCACTATTGCTGCTGCAAAAGCAGAAGTGCTGCAAAGGGAAATGGTTAAAGAAATAGATAATCTCTAATTTTAATGGTTGTTAAAGATCACTTGTTGCGGGACGTAAATATAAGTGGAGTTCCAAAACGTGTGGTTTCTTTAGTTCCCAGCCAAACAGAATTATTATCCTACTTAGGTCTTGAAGAAACTATTGTAGGAGTTACAAAATTCTGCGTTCATCCCTCACATTTAAGAAAATCCAAAACAGTAGTCGGCGGTACCAAAAAGGTCAGGTTTGAAAAAATAAAACTTCTGGAGCCCGATCTTATTCTTTGTAATAAAGAAGAGAATACAAAAGAAATGGTTGCAGAACTTGAAAAAATTGCTCCTGTACATATATCAGATATAGTAAGTTTAAACGATGCTTTTCGCTTAATTACCGATTATGGCATAATTTTCCAAAAGGTTTCTGAAGCTGAAAATCTATTGTCAATCCTTGAAAAGGAGAGACACGGGCTTAAGGATGGTATTAAAACTAAAGGATTAAAAGTAGCCTACTTAATTTGGCGAAAACCCTGGATGGTAGCCGGCAAAAATACCTTTATCAATCATTTACTGGAATTAAATGGATGGGCAAATGTAATTGAAGATCAACAAAGCCGGTATCCACAAATAGAAATCCAGGACTTAAAATTTTTAAATCCTGATATAATTTTCCTGTCCTCCGAGCCTTACCCTTTTAAAGAGAAGCATATTGGGGAATTACGGGAGAATTTTATAAATGCAAGAGTTATATTGGTAGACGGGGAATTTTTTAGCTGGTATGGCTCAAGATTAATTCCTGCCTTTAGTTATTTTAGAGAACTTCAAATAAAACTATCTATTTCTTTATAATTCATTCTTCTTAACTGTTCCCGAATCTTTTGTGCTCTTTCATTTATCTTATCGCTTTTTTCTTTGTCTACTAAGGCTAAATTAAACGCCCGGTTCATTAGCTGAGTATATTTATGACTTAAGCGATCTTCTTCACTTCTGAATAAGAATCTAAACATAACATAATTATTTCTACAAAAATACTCCTCACCTATCGTAAAATATACTAATCCTAGGTTAAATGAATATTAAATTAGAAGCAGAAGGTGACAGTGAATGTTAAATTTTAATCCTGAAGGGCAAAAACCCGTTGCAGCAGCTGGGTGGTACGTGCTCCTACATTTTGCCTAATTTGTTGTTCTTCAACAGCAATCATTGTAAATACTCCTTTTAGGGCTTCTTCAGTTACATAATCTGTAAGGTCTGGATTTACATCTGCTGTAAGTGGTAAGGCATTATATCTGTTAATAATATTAGTCCACACTTTATCGGCTCCAACCCGCTCAAGAGAATTTCCAATAACAGGGCTAAATTTGGAATATAATTGAGTAGACGTTTTATCACTTAAATAGTTTGTTGCTGCCGTATTGCTGCCAAGTAAAATATTACGGGCATCATTAAAAGTAATTTCTTTTACTGCGCTTACAAAAATAGGAGTAGCTTCTTTAACAGCATCCTCGGCTGCGCGGTTAAGAACTTTTAATCCTTCATCGGCAAGAGATCCTAAACCAACATCTCTTAACGTTTTATCTACCTTTTGAAGTTCAGGTGGAAGACCAATTCGCACAAGTTCGTTTCTAAAAAAACCATCTTCCTGGGTAAGTTTGGTTACCTGTTTATCAATCCCCATATCAAGGGCTTGTCGTAAACCTGAAGCAATTTCTATATTACTTACGCCATAGCCCGGTAATTGTCCTGAAATTTCCTGTAGCTCGGCGCATCCCGAAAAAATGGGCAGGAACAGAAATACGATGAATTTTTTCATAATCATTTTTTTTGCAAATGTAGCGATATAATTACAAGTGATTTTTTCCAAGCTAATCCTCACAGATATAAGCAGCTACAGCCAGTCTTCTAATTATTTCAGCAAATATTGTGCTACATGTAAGGAAATGTTAATCTTAGGTGTATTTTTGTATATTCACTTTAACTTAATCCTGCAAAAAGTTTTTAAATGCAATTGATAAATTCTGTAGGCAAATATGTTTTTAGCAGGAGATTAAAAGAAATTTACCACTTCAAATTACACCCCGAGGAAGTACAGCAAAAAAGCCTTTTAGATCTTTTAAAACTTGCTAAAGATACTGAGTACGGGAAAAAGTACGAATTTTCTTCAATTAAGAGTATTAGAGAGTTTCAGGAAAGAGTTCCAATATCTTCCTATGAGGATCTCTATCCTTATATTGATAGGGTTCTAAGAGGAGAACATAATGTTTTATGGCCCTCCCGAATTACTAATTTTGCCAAATCATCGGGAACTACCGGCGATAAGAGAAAATTGGTCCCGGTTTCCCGGGAAAGTCTGGTAAAATGTCATTTCCAGGGTGGGCGGGATATGTTTGCTCTGTACATTGACAATTATCCCGATACCAAAGTTTTCACCGGGAAAAATCTTTCAATAGGAGGAAACCAGGAGAGTAAACATTTTGAAGGAAATCCTTCGGCTTATATCGCAAACATTTCTGCTATTGTAATGAAAAATCTTCCTTCCTGGGCCCAGTACAAGCGTACTCCGGGATTGGAAATTACAATGATGGAGAATTGGGAAGAGAAGATAAAATTAATGGCGCAGGTTACTACAAAAGAAAATGTTGCCAGTATGGCGGGTTCTCCAATGTGGATCATTTTACTGTTACAACATATTTTCAATACCAAGAAGGCTAATTACCTTCAGGAAATATGGCCGAACCTGGAAGTGCTTTTTCATGGTTCTGTTTCCTTTCCTCCCTACCGACCTATTTTCGACCTTATGGACCGGGATAACAGTATGAGATATCTGGAAGTGTATAATGCTACTGAAGGATTTTTTGGACTTCAGGATGTAGCCAATGATCCTTCCCTTTTGCTAATGCTCAACTACGATATATTCTATGAATTTATTCCTGCTGAAGATTTTGAGAGTGAAAATCCGCGGGTTCTAACTTTGGAACAGGTAGATCTAAACAAGAATTACACAATGGTTATTTCTACAAGTTCAGGTCTTTGGAGGTATAAAATTGGTGATACTATAAGATTTACAGAGTTGCGCCCTTACAGGTTCTTAATTAGCGGCAGGACCAAACATTGCATCAACATTTTTGGCGAAGATCTTTTTATTGATCACGCCGAAAAAGGACTGGCCAGGGCTTGTAGTGTTACCGGTGCGATTATGGAAAATTATACAGCTGCACCTAAATTTTACGAAAGTACTACTAAAGGGTATCACGAATGGGTAATTGAATTTGTACGTGAACCAAAGGATTTGAAAGAATTTGCAAACATTCTGGATGAAGAACTTTCCAATTTAAATGAGGACTATAAGTCTAAGAGAAATAACAATGCGGCTATAGAAGTTCCCGTTGTGCGAACCGTCTCAACCGGTACCTTCTACACCTGGCTTAAAAAAAATAACAAGTTAGGTGGGCAACACAAGATTACAAGGTTATCCAATAACCGAAACTTCGTGGAAGAGCTTCTTAATCAGGATAAAGAATCCCTGCGAAATAAAACACCCGATTTCAATTAAATTAGAGAATTAGCAATAAAGCGTCTTTAACTTTTCTATTCTTTAAGTTCCTGTCCACTTACTACAGCGTTTTTGAGGAATTTCGTAAATTGCAACCTTAAAATTACATTAAGAGAATGGAAGTACAAGCTCCTTATAAACCCAAGAATAAAGTTCGAATTGTTACTGCAGCATCCCTTTTTGACGGGCATGATGCGGCTATTAATATAATGCGCCGAATTATCCAGTCTACCGGTGTAGAAGTAATACATCTTGGACACGATCGCAGTGTGGAAGAAGTCGTTAATTGTGCAATACAGGAAGATGCAAATGCTATCGCAATGACCTCCTACCAGGGTGGACACAACGAATACTTCCGGTATATGTATGATCTGCTTCAGGAAAAAGGAGCAGGGCATATTAAGATCTTTGGAGGAGGTGGGGGAGTTATTCTTCCAGAAGAGATCAAAGAACTTATGGATTATGGGATCACAAGGATCTATTCCCCCGATGATGGTAGAGAAATGGGATTACAGGGGATGATCAACGATCTTGTAAAAACTGCTGATACTCCTACTCCTCAGTTAAATAATGCCGATAAGGTAGAGGAACTTCTAAAGGATAAAGATGTAAATACTATTGCAAGATTAATTTCCCTGGCAGAAAATGAACACGAGACTTTTAAAGAGCATTTTGGGAAATTTGAGGTAAATGGGCACACTCCCGTTCTTGGAATTACCGGTACAGGTGGTTCGGGAAAATCCTCTTTGGTAGACGAACTTGTAAGAAGGTTCTTAGTAGATTTTCCAGATAAAAAAGTAGGAATTGTATCTGTAGATCCCTCCAAAAGGAAAACAGGTGGAGCTTTATTAGGAGACAGGATACGAATGAATGCAATAAATAATCCCAGGGTTTATATGCGTTCCCTTGCAACAAGGCAATCCAACCTTGCTCTTTCCAAATATGTAGCAGAAGCTGTTGATGTGCTAAAAGCTGCAGAATATGATCTCATAATCCTTGAAACTTCAGGTATTGGGCAAAGCGATACCGAGATTCTCGAACATTCTGATGCTTCTTTATATGTAATGACTCCCGAATTTGGAGCTGCAACCCAGTTGGAGAAGATCGACATGCTCGATTTTGCTGACCTTGTTGCAATTAATAAATTCGATAAACGTGGCGCTTTAGATGCTCTCCGGGATGTTAAAAAGCAATATCAGCGTAATCACGGGTTATGGCATGAAGATCCTGAAACCTTGCCGGTTTATGGAACTATTGCATCCCAGTTCAACGATCCCGGGATGAATACGTTGTACCGTAATGTCATTAATAAAATAGATGAAAAAACAGATTCTGCTTTAAACTCAACCTTCAGCACCAACAAGGAGCAAAGCGAGAAGATCTATATTATTCCACCGGGGCGGGTAAGGTACCTTTCTGAAATTTCAGAAAATAACCGAAAGTATGACGAAACAGCTTTGGCTCAGGTGGAGGTTGCCCAAAAATTGTATGGCATTTTTAAAACCCTTGAATCTGTAACCAACACAAAATTATCCCTTACCAAATTTGGTATCGATGAAGATAATTTATCTGATGTTACGACGGTTGATAATAAGGATTTTGTAGAGCTTTTAAAGAAAGAGTTTGACAAAGTAAAAATGGATCTTGACCCTTATAATTGGGAAACAATCTTAGGTTGGGATGAAAAAGTAAATAAATACAAAGAGCCGGTTTATAATTTTAAAGTAAGGGATAAGGAAATTAATATCGAAACACATACTGAATCTCTTTCACATACCCAGATCCCAAAAGTCGCCTTACCAAAATACCAGGCTTGGGGAGATATTTTAAAATGGAATTTACAGGAAAACGTACCGGGGGAATTTCCTTATACTGCGGGACTTTATCCTTTTAAACGTTCGGGAGAAGATCCTACAAGAATGTTTGCCGGGGAAGGAGGTCCTGAGAGAACCAACAGGCGTTTTCACTATGTGAGTATGGGACTGCCTGCGAAAAGGCTTTCTACAGCATTTGATTCTGTTACTCTTTACGGTAATGATCCAGATCATCGCCCCGATATCTACGGAAAGATTGGAAATGCCGGGGTTTCTATATGCTGTCTTGATGATGCAAAGAAATTATATTCAGGCTTTGACCTGGCCGATGCTCTTACCTCTGTAAGTATGACTATAAACGGTCCTGCTCCAATGCTCCTTGGTTTCTTTATGAATGCGGCGATCGACCAGCAGTGTGAAAAATACATTAAGGAAAATGGCCTGGAAAAAGAAGTAGAGGAAAAAATCAACAAGATTTACAAAGATAAAGCTGTTGAAAGGCCTTCTTACCAGGGGAAACTACCCGAAGGAAACAATGGACTGGGATTAATGCTACTGGGTGTAACCGGAGATCAGGTTTTACCGGCAGATGTTTATAACAAGATAAAAACCGAAACTCTAAGTGTGGTTAGAGGTACAGTGCAGGCAGATATTTTAAAAGAAGATCAGGCACAGAATACCTGTATTTTTTCTACGGAATTTGCCCTGAGATTAATGGGAGATGTTCAGGAATATTTTATTGAGAAGCAGGTAAGGAACTTTTATTCGGTTTCAATTTCAGGATATCACATTGCTGAAGCCGGAGCGAATCCTATTACCCAGCTGGCTTTAACATTGGCCAACGGATTCACCTACGTGGAATATTATCTAAGCAGGGGAATGGATATTAATAAATTTGGTCCTAATCTTTCCTTCTTTTTTTCCAACGGAATAGATCCTGAATATGCGGTTATTGGCCGGGTGGCAAGAAAGATCTGGTCTAAAGCATTAAAATATAAATATGGGGCTAATTCAAGAGCCCAGATGTTGAAATATCATATTCAAACTTCCGGACGTTCATTACATGCACAGGAAATAGATTTTAATGATATTAGAACCACCTTACAGGCTTTATACGCTATATATGACAATTGTAACTCGCTGCATACAAATGCCTATGATGAAGCGATTACAACTCCTACAGAAGCTTCGGTGAGAAGGGCAATGGCGATTCAGCTTATCATTAATAAGGAATTGGGTTTAACTAAAAATGAAAATCCAATCCAGGGAGCGTTTATTATTGAAGAACTTACAGATCTTGTGGAAGAAGCTGTTTTACAGGAATTCGACAGGATCACCGAAAGGGGAGGAGTTTTAGGAGCAATGGAAACCATGTACCAGAGAAGCAAGATCCAGGAAGAAAGCCTGTACTACGAAACTCTTAAACACAATGGAGAGTTTCCAATTATAGGTGTAAATACTTTTCTTAGTTCAACAGGTTCTCCAACAGTAACTCCTGGAGAAGTTATAAGGGCTACTGAAGAAGAAAAATTATACCAGATCAAAACCCTGGAAAATTTACATAAGGCCAAAGAAGATAAAGCAGAAAATGCTTTGGAAGAAATTAAAAAAGCTGCCGTTAAAAACGAAAATCTTTTTGAAGTTTTAATGGAAGCAACCAAAGTGTGTTCATTAGGACAAATTACTTCAGCAATGTTTGAAGTAGGAGGGCAGTACCGAAGGAATATGTAAGCAGAGAACCGGCATTCTCAAAGAGAATGCCGTGCGAATCGCTTATCCCGACGCGCAGCGGAGGGATCTCTATGGAGCAAGAAATTTTTAGGAGCCTAGAAGTCGCTCATCCCGATGCGCAGCCGAGAGATCTCTTTTTGAGCAGTATCTTCTTTAGGAGCGTAGAAGTCGCTTATCCCGACGCGCAGCGGAGGGATCTATTTGGAGCAGAATCTTTTTTAAGCTTAGAAGTCGCTTATCCCGCAGCGCAGTGGAGGGATCTCTTTGGAGCTGATAATTGTTGTAGCCGTAGGAAATGTCAATAGAAGAGAACCTGCATTCTTAATAAAAAATTCAGGTAAATTTCTTATTCTGGCCTAAGAATTTATTAATAATAATCTTAATCTGAATCTTTATTATCATAATTTATTCCCGGCGGATTAAACAGTCCCCAGCGATCCAGGTGGTAATTCCATGGATCAAAGGTTTTTACCCATTCCGCGAAAAGAATCCGGAATTCTTCAATTTCCTTTTTTAACAGATCGAGGTATTCTATTTCTTTGAATTCATCTTTCAAAAAGCTGTTGCACTGTTCGTAGATCTGCATTGCGCTTTTTCTGATGAGGGTCGCATTTTCCATCTTTACATCATAAGGAGTATCCCCGTAAGCTCCAGCTATTTTTGCAGGGATTTGTGTAGCATCTGCCAGCATGAATCTGGCAACGTCCTTTAAATAAAAATTTTTTTTCGGGATAAGGACAACAATTCTCTCCACGATCTCCACAATTTCCATTGCTTTTTGAAAGAGTGGCATTTTTTGAAGTTGATCCCTTTGCATTGTCCTTTTAATTATAATTTAAAAGTACACTCTTATTGGCAAAAATTAAAATTCACCTTAGCTTTGCCGAAAATTAATCGGTTCAGACTGAGTATGAAACCGTGAGATTATTTCTATGGAAAACATCTGGTTATTTTCAATTGCAGTTTTTACAGGTTTCTTCGCGATCAACAGCCCTGCGGGTAATATCCCAATCTTTTTAAGCCTTACAAAACAGGCAGATCGGGCTACGAAAAAGAAAATATCCAAAAAAGCTACGTTTACAGCGTTTATAATAGTTACGGGATTTATCATTCTTGGTAAATATATCTTCGAATTATTTGGAATAACCATTCCGGCTTTTAAAATAACAGGGGGAATTCTGATTTTCTTTGTCGGTTTTGAAATGATTAGGGCACAGGAATCAAGTATAGATAACCAAACAGAAATAAATTTTAATGAGGGAATTTCTGTTTCCCCATTAGCAATTCCAATCCTTGCCGGCCCGGGGACCATTGTAACTGCAATGAACTTTACCACAAATGCTAATTATCTGCAAATGTTGATCATTATTATCATGATTGCATTGATCATGTGGTTAAATTATCTTGCTTTTATTTCCAGTGAGTACCTGGTACGGTTTATTGGAAAGAATAAGATTGTCGTAATTGAAAAAATTATGGGGCTTATTATTGCGATTATAGGAACCAGTATGTTTATAGAGGGCGTGAAGCTGGCGTTCTTTCCAATTGAAAACGCTTAATTTTCCTTCTTAAGCTGGAGATTGTAAAGGTATTCTGTTAGCAATTTTTCAAACTGATTAATTTCTTTCTGCAGTAGATCAAGGAATTCCTGTTCCTGAACGCCTAAGAATTTCAGCTTTCTGCATCTTTCAGAAATAAGCCTGGATAATCTTCTTACTTTTTTAATGCCCCTGAGCCTTGCGTTTATTGATGCTGAATTTTCCACCAGGGCCAGTTCGGGTGCAAGGCGCAAAGAATTCGATACCAAATCCCCTGCAAAACGATTTTTTACTTCAGAAGAAAACTGCATCTCAATGACATTTTTGCTTTCTGAAATACTGCAGGCAATCACCCGGGAAACTTTGAAGATCTCGAGTGCCTTTTTATAAACCAGTAGATTTGCAAAGCTTATTCGTTCCTGCACCGCTTTCAATTTTATCTAAAATTAATTTTAATCTATCTGGTTGGGCTTTCGATTTTAAAGTGAAAACTGTACTTTAGTTTAAATTAAAAGAAAAAACAGATTTAAACTTTAAATATGCCTGTCGATAAACTTAACTGGCAAATCCTGGAATTACTTCAGCAAAACGCGCGGCAGTCCTTTGCTGAAATTGCCCGCAAAGTTGGGCTTACTTCCCCTGCTGTTGCAGAGCGGGTGAAAAAGATGGAGGATAGTGGAATCATTAAAGGTTATACAGCCAGTGTTTCTTATCACAAAACCGGACATCAGCTTAAAGCAGTAATTACTTTAAGGGCCTTTATGGGAAGGTTAAAACCCTTTCTTGAAAAGGTAAAAGAATTTAAAGAGGTAATTACCTGCTATAGAATAACCGGTAATGAAAATATTATAATGGAAGTAGTCCTTTATGATCAAAAGCACCTGGAAGAATTTATCGATAAGCTTATCACTTATGGTGAAACCAAAACCCATATTATCCTTTCCAACGTTGTTGAAAACGCTCCTATAAAAAGGAGAGGTTAAATTTTAAGTATTTATTCTATTTAGTGCCGCTAACAAGGTACATTATAGATCCGCCGGCTGCGTGATATTGCTCCCGTTGCAATGCTCCCATGATATGTGCTTCCCGGCTCGCATACTTCTCCTGATATTCAAAATAAAAGGGAATGTATTTTTCCCCTGCTGCGCTAAAGAAGTCAATATCTTTTTGAGTATTGGAATTCCACGAACTACCTTTTATCCATTGCTTTATGGTCGCCTGTTGTTCCTCGTTCTCATAGGGTGGGTACATAGCGATGGCTTTATCAGATAAACGGACTTCAATGTTGTTAAGGCCATGGTTGGCAAACATACCAGGTAACAGGTCTCCTAAAGAATTATCGCCATGTCCCAAAGCTTTTTTACCTTTCTCGATGATGAGCCTGTACTTTACATGATCCAGCTTTTCTTCTACCGGTTCATTTTCTGTCACAGAAGTTTTTACAAGGCTTTGAACAATATTGTTGGGTTCTACACATAAAAGAAGGCCGCCAGGTTTCAGCACCCGTTTCATTTCATCTAGAGCAGCATTGGGATCGGGAACGTGAATAAGCACAGTTTGACATGTGACAAGATCAAATTGATCATCTTCAAAAGGTAACTGTTGCGCGTCCCCTTCCTTTAAAGTGAAAGGTATATTTTGAATGGCAAAATGATTTTTAAGTTCCTCATTATGCCCGTACCACTGCCGGT
>CAZXEY010000014.1:30343-34702 GCA_964639695.1 uncultured Antarcticibacterium sp.
GCAAATATTTTCTTGTCGTCACGAAGATAGGGCGCCAGGATCCTGGTCCAGTGTCCCTGCCCGCAACCAACATCAAGCATAGATTGAAGATTTCCCAGGTTTAATCTTTTGGCGGTAAGATCCAGAAAATCTTTATTCCACCAAAAGTCCCGGTAATCTTCAAAATAATTAGCTGAATGTCCGCTATTATTTCTTTGGTCTTGCAAATCGTCTTTTATTCGAATTTCCTTCTTTAGGTTTTCCCGATCCAGATTTAGATCTGTTTCCGGAAGGTCTTCTTTGTTGAGGTTTTTTCTCCGGAATTTCAAAAAATTCCATTGGATAAGCGTGATTTTCCACCACCGGAATTTTTTGATCGATCAATTTCTGAATATCTTTAAGATAAGATTTTTCTTCAAAATCACAGAATGAAATTGCTTTTCCACTTGCTCCCGCACGTCCTGTTCTTCCAATCCTGTGAACATAAGTTTCAGAGATATTAGGGATTTCATAGTTTATAACGAGCGCAAGATCATCAATATCAATACCTCTTGCCGCAATATCTGTAGCCACAAGAACACGGGTAGTTTTATCCTTAAAATTGTTCAATGCCTTTTGGCGGGCATTTTGAGTTTTATTTCCGTGGATAGCTTCAGCTTTTATTCCTTTCTTGATTAGATCTTTTACGACCTTATTAGCTCCGTGTTTTGTTCTTGTAAAAACCAATACCCTGTCTGCATCATTTGAATTTAAAAGATCAATAAGGAGGTTCTTTTTATTTGTCTTATCAATAAAATACACTTCCTGCTGTATCCTTTCTGCAGTAGAAGAAACAGGAGTCACTTCTACCATAAGGGGATTTGTAAGAATGCTGTTGGCAAGATCCATTATAGCATCTGGCATTGTTGCAGAGAAAAACAGGGTTTGTCTTTTCACCGGGATCTTTTTGATCACCTTTTTTACATCGTGAACAAATCCCATATCCAACATCCTGTCTGCCTCATCCAGGGTGAAAATTTCTATATTGGAAAGTGAAATAAATCCCTGGTCCATTAGATCCAGAAGCCTTCCCGGGGTAGCCACAAGAATATCAATTCCCTGGCGCAAAGCCTGCACCTGAGAGTTTTGCGAAACACCTCCAAAGATCACCAGGTGTCTAAGTTTGCTAAAGTTGCCATACTCTGCAAGACTCTCACCAATTTGAATGGCGAGTTCCCTGGTGGGGGTTAGGATCAAACTTTTAATCGTGCGTTTCTGTCCGTTATTATTATCCTTATCCAGCAATTGGATAGTAGGAATAGAGAATGCTGCAGTTTTTCCTGTACCTGTCTGGGCACATCCTAAAACATCCCTTCCATTCAATATAGCGGGGATAGATTTTAATTGTATAGGCGTAGGTATAGTATAACCTGCTTTTTGAACTGCCTTTTTTAAAGGTTCAGTTAATTGTAAATCGTTAAATGTCATGTAATACTTATAAGTGCTGCACCGGGTTATTTATGGTACAGGCTTTATTTATTCGTTACCTTAACTGGAGAAGATGGTAACCGGTTGCAAATATACATCTTTATAATTTAATAAAAAGAAGATCAGGGCAGGAAGGTATAGTCCAATCAAAATCTTAAGGATCTCTTATATTTCCCTGATCAGTTAACAATTTTCAATAATGTATCTTAATCACTCGTTAATTAAAATTTAATTGTCATTTAATTGGCAATATCGCGACCTCTCTGTACTTATCTTTACTATGATAATTAACAAAAATCTTACCTATGAAAAATTATATAGTGTTTTTTTTAATACTAACTACATTTACCGGATTAGTAGGATTTGCAGGATTGGATTTTGAAGGAGTTACTGTTTTTAGAATTTTCTTTATAATTTTTGCAGATCTTTTAATTGTCTCAATACTTTCTAAATTCTTTTTTGCCAGTGATTCGGAAAGGATGAGATTAGAAAGAATTAGAAAATAAAAGTTTATACCATTCTAAATTAACTATTAAGACTTCTTTTATGGAAGTCTTTTTTATTTTGAGCGAATAGTATTACTTTAACTGTAATCTAATAATACTCTAACGTGAAGAATATTTTATACCTGCTTTTGTTTTTACTATTTCAATTTTCAATTGCCCAGGAATTAACGATTAGAAAAGGGGTAGTTGTAGATTCCCTCGCGGTAAATGACAGCATCCCCGAAACGTATGCCATTTACCTTCCGCAGGATTTTACGATGGATAAAACCTGGCCTGCTATATTTGTTTTTGATGCTGAAGGAAAGGCAAGGAGTGCCGTCCAATTATTTAGAATAGCCGCTGAAGAACAAGGGTATATAATAATTTCTTCAAATAATGTAGATGAAAACAATCCCTTAATAGAAAATATCCGCACGGCCTCGCGATTAATTAATAAAGTCCTTTTTTATTTCCCTGTAGACAGGAATGGTGTGTATACAGCAGGTTTTGGTCAGGGAGCGGTAGTGGCTACTGCACTTACTTCGATATATGACAAGGTAGAAGGAGTAGTATCGATTGGAGACACATGGTTAAATTCAAGTATTACAGGTAAAAATTCAGATTTTGTTTTTATTGGTTTAGCCGGTGCTTCAGATTTTCGAAGGTATCTTATAGAAGAAACTGTGGGTTCTCTTAAGAAAGCAGGAAATAAAGCTACTTTATCTATTTATGAAGGGGGACACGTATGGCCTTCCCCCGAAATTATAAGCAGTGCTGCCGGAGAATTAACCTTAAAGGCTATGGCCAAAGGGAACAGAGCAAAAGATCCTGCTTTTGTAGAAGAACTGTATCAAAAAGATCTTGAAATCGCAGAGCAGTTAAAAAGAAGATTACTGTATTATAAAGCCTATCAATGGCTTGAGCAATTGAAGTCTAAATATGTGTTGTACGATAAAAAAGATGATCTAAAGCAAAGGCAAAAGGAAATTAGAAAAGAACAAATGTTCAAACAGCAACGCCGAAGATATAACCGTGCTTCTGCAATGGAGGCTGAATATAAAGCACAATATGATTATTTCCTTCAGGAAGATATTTTAGCTTCTAATTTTGAAAATCTCGGGTGGTGGAATCAACAGATTAAAGAATTGAAAAAGATCCAGACGGGCGATAACATTGCAGAGCAGGAGATGGCTTACAGGCTTCAGGGTTATTTACAGGCGTATGCAAAAAATACTTTTGAAGAACTGGAAAGGCTCCAGGCGGCAATAGATCCGTTAATTTTTACTGCGATTTTGAGAACAATATTTGATCCCGAAAATCCTGAAGGATATTTTTCCATAATTTCCCTAAGTGCACAGGATGGGGATTACTATACAGCCCTGCTTTATTTGGAAGACCTGCTAAAAACAGGATATAAAAATATGGAAGCTCTCTATGATATTCCAGGCACTCTGGATTTAAAACTGAGCCCCGAATACAATGAAACCATTAAAAAATATCTGGGAGATTCAAAATTTTACGACCGTTAAGCCTTAGTGGGAACTATTTCTTTATTGGAAACAAAGATCACGTACAGGGTTAACAAACAAGATACGAACGATAGCACCATCATAAAGTTCCAGGTAAAAAGGAAGCCGAAGTTGTTGATTAGCTGCATACCGGTATTATGGGCAAAAATATGACTTATCGAAAAAGCAATACTGTATAAGGCCATATAAGATCCCTGTTTTCCTTTTTCGGCCCGTTTCAAGGCAAAACTATTGGAGAAGGGAAATGCAATCATTTCACCTATTGTTAATAAAAACATACCTACCACTAAAATACCTATCCAGCCGGTTAGATTTATGACCAGAAAACTTAAAGCTACCAATACTGTTCCCAGTATTACATGCTTTAAGCTAGCCTTGCTCTTTTTCTCCAGGTATTTTATAAGGGGCATTTCAAGCACAAAAATCAACAATCCGTTAAAGCCCAGGAGGAGCCCAATTTGAAATTCCGAAAGTTTGTATTGATCTGCATAATATAAAGGCATCGTAGAAAAATATTGTACAAATACAAAACCGAATAAAATCATGGCACCAATGAAAAGCAGGTAAGGCTTGTCTTTCAACACAGTTTGGGGCACAAGATTTACTTCCTTAGGATTTTCAATCGCTCTTTTTGGATTGAGGAGTTTCAATAAAAGAATTCCGGCAAGAAAACAGGTAATACCGTCTACCCAAAACAGGCCGCTGTAACCTGCTCCTGTAATAATTAAACCTCCAACCGCAGGGCCTGCAGAAAATCCCAGATTAATCGCCAGCCTGATAAGGGTTACAGATCGCGTTCGGTTTTCAGGTTTGCTATAGGCGCTAATTGCTACAAAAACAGCCGGACGAAAAGCATCGGCAACTGTCATTACAAAAAAAATTCCAATACAAATACCCCA
>CAZXEY010000015.1:0-1976 GCA_964639695.1 uncultured Antarcticibacterium sp.
TAAAGATCCACATTTTGATATAGCTAAATCAATAGGGAAATCTATTTCAGGAGTTATTTTAGATAAATAAGTGTTATTTGAATTGTATATATTGATCTTAAAAACATCATTTTGAATCCCTCTTTTAATTATCTCAAAGACTCGGAAGAATTCGTCAACATCCGAAGTTGCTTCTAAAACTTTGGCTAAATCCAGTTCGGGACCAAAATCAGCTACGAATACATTATCAAATTTATCAATTATAATACTTCCTGGAGCTCCTATTTGATCTGCAGCTCCTCCAATCTCATCAATAATTGTAGGATTAAAATTAGAATCTAACCGCAGAACTTTTACTTTAGGATTATTATTTTGTCCTAATTCTGCAACGTAGAGATGTCCTAAACTGTTTACTGCTAACCGATAAGGAAAATTCAGTAAGGTTCCCTGTATCCTGTCAAATTCCTTTATAAGATTGTTTTTGTAACTACCAGAGGCATCTTTCCTGTAAATTTTAATATAACTAGGATTAGATGGCGGGGGATTGGCTTCACCAATATAATGATCTGCAACATATAAATTATCATTTTTATCAAATGCCAGTCCTGTGGGACCTCTAAATTTATTGGATCCACTACCGTAGGTTCCATCTCCCAAATTTTCAGCAGAAAGGTAAACTCCTGTGGGCGAATACACCCGGATATAGCGCCTACCGCTTTCGTTAGTAGCAACAAAAAATTTTCCTTCGCTATTAATGGCAAAATCCAAAGGATTACTTAGTCGATCACTTACATTCGGAATAAAATCGACCAATCCACCGTTAGCTCCTATTTTTTTAATACCGTTCCCAAAAGTTAACACAAAAGTTTCTCCACCTGGACTAACATCAACCGAAATAATAACTCTATTAAGCTTTGCCTGTACATTAAAAGCATCAGCAGCCGTTAAAGTAAAATAATCAAGGTTTTTAGAAAGTAAAGGAGAATGAGTATATACAGGTTCCTGCCCCACAACCGCTTCAGAAAACAGAAAGGCAAAAAGAAAAAACAGGATAGTTTCCTGAACTTTTTTTAAGGCAGGGGGTGAAATAAATTTTGAAATACGGAAAAATTTACCGCTCATCATTGGGGTTAAAGCAGCAAATATAGTGTAGAATCAATTAAAAGTTTCCTGAGATTTGTTAACTTTTAAATACAAAATGGCTATATAAAGACAGGATTATGAGCGTTTTAACTAAATTAAAAGAGCTAACTCTCAATTAGAAATTGCCAATCCTTTCTTTATACAGCCTTCTGTAGAAACTGAAAATTTTTATAAATTAAGCTTCGCTGGGCTCTGTATTCTTTACTACCAGCCTAAATCCTTCTCCATGAATGTTCAGGATTTCAACATTTTCATCTTTTTTAAGATACTTACGTAGTTTTGCTATGTAAACATCCATACTTCTTGAAGTGAAGTAATTATCATCCCTCCAAATTTTAGTTAAAGCAAGTTCTCTTGGCATCAAATCATTCTCATGAAGGGCTAAGAGACGTAAAAGCTCATTTTCTTTAGGAGATAACTTCGTAGGTTCTTCATCCTTGAAAGTTAAGAATCGTAATTTGGAGTTTAAATGAAAACCTCCAATTTGAAATTCGAATTGTTTACTGTCTGCAACGCTGTCAGTCGCTTTACGCTGCATGATTGCTTTTATTTTCATTAACAGCACTTCACTGTCAAAGGGCTTATTTAAGTAATCATCTGCACCAACCTTATAGCCTTTCAGCACATCTTCTTTCATCGCTTTAGCGGTTAAGAAAATGATTGGAATTTCTTCATTTTTATCCCTTATTTCTTTTGCAAGAGTAAATCCATCTTTATAGGGCATCATTACATCAAGAATACAAAGGTCAAAATCATCTTTTTTAAATTTTTCAAATCCTTCCATTCCATTTTTGGCGTGAGTGACCTCATAGTCGTTCATCGCCAGGTAATCTTTTAATACCGTTCCAAAATTC
>CAZXEY010000015.1:1986-17592 GCA_964639695.1 uncultured Antarcticibacterium sp.
GGATCGTCTTCAACTAATAAAATTTTCTTGTTTTCAGTTTCCATATTTCTAAGTTATTAATGGTAATTTAATTATAAATGTACTTCCCTTGCCTTTTTCACTTTCTACGGTTATTGTCCCGTGGTGATCGTCAAGGATTCGTTTTGCATAGGCCAGTCCTAAGCCATGACCTTTAACATTATGTATATCTCCCGTGTGTTCACGGTAAAATTTCGTAAATATCTTTTTCTGAACAGTTCTGCTCATTCCGGTTCCCTGGTCCCTTACTTTTAAAACGATATAATTTCTAACGTTTTCGGTGTAAATGTCAACTTTAGGTTCGTCCTGAGAATATTTTATTGCATTATCCAGGATATTCACCACCACATTTGTAAGGTGATCTTCATTTGCTAAAACAGAAGATTTCAAGGCCCCAAAATGGGTTTTAATGTATCCATTCCTATCTTCTACAATAAGCTCCACATGGGTAATCGCTTCCTCGACAATTTCGTGTAAATGAAGCCGTTCCTTTTTTAGATCAAGCTCATTTTTCTCCAATTTTGAAATTTGTAAAACGTTTTCCACCTGTGCATTCATCCTTTTATTTTCATCCCTAATCATTTGAAGGTACCGTGCCACCTTCTCCTTATCATCTATTATTTTGGGATTCTTAATAGCATCAAGAGCTAAATTAATTGTCGCTATAGGAGTTTTGAACTCGTGTGTCATATTATTAATAAAATCAGTTTTGATCTGGGAGATCTGCCGTTGTTTTATTAATTGTGATAAAGCACTCGAGTAAGCTATAACAATAATTAAGGTAAATATGATAGATAATGCTGCCATAACAGTTACAGAGGATAATACTACTTTTTTCTTCCCTGTAAAATTTACCAGTAACTGGTAACTGCTGTTTCCTGCTGCATCAACAAATAATGGAACCATATACGTTGCAGGGTGATCCATCGAAAAATTATCTGAATGAACTTTTGTGGCCAGGGAATTATTAAAAACTCCATATTCGTACTCAGTGTTCAAATTTTGATTCTTCAATTCCCTTGTTAGAAGTTCTGCAATGGATTCTTCAGAAAGTCTTCTATGAATTGGCAACCGGGAAGTAATTTCAGAAATATATGTCCTCAACATATTTTTCTCAACTTCTGTCATTCCCATTAATCGTTCTATGTTCTGCTCTGCCGAAACTTCTTCTGAGGTATCTCTTTCTTCTGACTTTATTTTTACATTTCCTTTTCCGTTGCTTACTAAATCCCTCAACTCAATACTGTCCCGGGCTGAAATTAAAAATTCAGATGAGATCTTATTATCCTCATCGACTATTCCTTCAGACATAATATCCTCCAGAGCTTTTGATTTATTTTTACCAAGCTGAAAATATTCCATCAGCTTTATTTCATTTAAAGCAACAGTAGCACTATCTCCTTCATTGAACTGGTACCAAAAATTCTGTAATTCCTGATTTTGAAGTTCTTTTGATACATTTATCAGAGCCTGTTTTGCATTGTATGAAAACTGCTCTTCCTTATCATCAACTGTACTTTTTATCCAATATCCCTGTACGAAAATTATCCCGATAAGCGACAAACTCATTAGCACCACGAGAAGTAGGAATAACTTTTTATTCATGCTTCCAAAAGTAAGATTTTAACATTTAGAGCTTAATCCATTTAACCAAATGTTAACAAAACAAGCCTCATTTTTTAATAGCCTTTAAGAAAAATTCATGCAGATTTCGCACTTGCTGTTCGGTAAATTTCAAATCTTCGTTTTTGATTTCAAAATCTGCAAGTTTTCTTTTCTGCTCATCTGTCCATTGATTGGCCATTCTGGCCTCTATTTCTTCAATAGAACCGGAGTCTCTTTTTTGCACCCGTAGAAGACGTTCCTGTAAAGGTGCTGTTACAAGAATAATGGAATCACATTTTTTATAACCACCTGTTTCGAAAAGTATGGCAGCCTCATAAATAATATAAGGATAACTTTGGCCTTGCAACCAAAAATCAAAATCCTGCTGTACAGCAGGATGAATTATTTTATTAAGGTTATCTAATTTTTCTTTTGAAGCAAAGACCTGGGAAGCTATATATTTACGATCGGGTTCCTCCCCGTTATAAGCTGTCTCTCCCAGCAAAGAAATAACCTCAGTACGTACCTTTTTAGAAGCAACCAACAATCTTTTACCGGCATCATCAGCTATATAAACAGGAACACCAAGTTGTTTAAAAAAGTTAGCTACAGTTGTTTTGCCGCTTCCAATTCCTCCGGTTAAACCTACAATTCTCATCTTTTGATTACGAATTGGATTCGTTTCTCACTAAGTCTCACATTGTTCACAAAGGTTGGTTTTTGGACCACTTGTGCAATTAAATAGCCATCACTTTCGCTTGCATTCTCAAAATTGACAAGAACCTCAAAATCTTCCGGAGCGACTTTATCAAAATCATTAAGACTTACCTGATAAAATACTGTAACTTCTTTAGGAAATATTACGAGATTCATACCTTCCGGAACATTTTCAACCTCAACGGGAATTTCCACTTTCCCTTCAGTAAATTTATCTGTTCTCACAGAATAAGTAACCTCATCCTGAAAAAACGTCACTTTTTCCAGATTCTTTTTATTGAGCCGAACCTTATCCCGAAGATCCTTACTTATGTTATTGACTTTTAAAGTTTCGGTATAAACCTGTTCTAAAGTATCCAGTATACTTTCAGGGCCACTAACCCTAACGGTATCGGGAGCTAATTTCACCTCCTCCAAAGCAGAATACCCTACAGCAAAACCTAATTCAATTTGGGGCACAATTTTTACTGTTTTAACTGCTCGTTGTTCAAAGGGAATTTCCAGGGAACTCTGCATAAAAGTTGCATCCTCGTAATCAAGATTAATTTGGGATAGTACTGCTGCCTTTTGCTGTTCAAGATCATACAAAAGAATACCATTCTTTTCTGTCGCATCGCTAACATCTATCAACAACTCTGGAGGGAATAATTTTAAACGGGCAATATTAATACCGTACTCTTTTACACGTAAATCTAAAAATGCCGGGCTTTTAGGGTCTATGATCTTGTCCTGGGGAACATTTACATATTGAAGAGGTAACTCTATTGCCTCCGAATACTGTTTTGAAAACTGTACAAAAAGCCATATAACTGCAGAAAAGCCTAAAAAGAACAAAAATGTTTTTAAAGGTCCTCTCTTAATCCAGGGATTATACTGCTTCTTTTTGTTTGGCATCGTTAAAGAATAATTGTGGAAAAACTGCTTCTGGTTTTTTATTCAGGATATTAATATTAATTACCGATTTAATAAAACCATAACCATACCCAAAAAATTGTACTATAGTTGCTAAAATTGCTGTTAATCCAATATTAATGCTTTTATTTTTAATCCCCGCATCCAGTCCTATTAATATAAAATAGAGGAGATAGAAAATAAAAAAATAAGGAAATTGGAATAGCAGTAGAAAAACTGAACAAATAAAACCTACGATAAATATAGAAGGAAACCAGTAAGTTATTTTAGAGGAAGAAGGATGCCATTTATTCAAAATTGGCCTTACCAATCCAAATTTATACACTTGTTGGAAGAATTTTCTCCAATCAATTCTTCGTTTGTGAAAAACTACAGCACCCGGTAAGAAAACTGTCTTAAAACCAAGATTTTGTAATCGCAGCGAAAGATCGGGATCTTCCCCGGGATGGATAGGACCAAATCCACCTGAAGCTTCAAAAGCTTCCCGGGATAATCCCATATTAAAACTTCGCGGCTGAAATTTAGTCACCGATTTCTTTTTACCTCTAATCCCCCCTGTAGTCCAAAAGGAGGTCATAGAATAATTGATGGCTTTTTGAACATCTGTAAAACATTCATGAGCCGCATCGGGCCCGCCAAAACAATCTGAATAACTACTGGTAAGAAAATCATCTACTTCCTTTAAATAATTGCGCGGAAGAATAACATCAGAATCCAGGATTAAAAAATAGTTACCCGTTGCTCTTTTCATTCCCACATTTCTGGAATCTCCGGGACCTGTATTAGGTTTTTGAAAATAGCTTATAACTAATTTCCCTTCAAATTTATCAATAACATCTTCCGATGTCCTGGTTGAACCGTCCTCAATGATAACAATTTCAAAATCCTCCTCGTAATCCAGTGCGGCCATACTTTGCAGCAACTCCACAATTTCTTCGGGCCTGTTATAAACCGGGATAATGAAAGAATACTTCAATTTGGTAATATATTATCCGAAAGTAAATTATAAAATTTAGCCCCGCTGAACGGGGCCAAATTCTTAATAAGATATTAATTAACTATTCCTGATCCTTCATGAATGTTTCCATCACCTGCTGGCTTACTCCCATATTTGAGAAACCACCGTCATTATATAAATTTTGAAGGGTTACACGTTTGGTAAGATCAGAAAATAAAGTAACAGTATAATTAGCACAATCCAATGCAGTGGCATTACCTAAAGGTGACATTTTATCTGCATAAGCTATAAATCCATCAAATCCTTTTACTCCCTGCCCTGCTGTTGTTGGAGTTGGAGATTGAGAAATAGTATTTACACGCACTTTTTTCTCAGATCCAAAGAAGTAACCAAAGCTTCTGGCAATAGATTCCAAATAAGCTTTATTATCGGCCATATCATTATAATCAGGAAAAACACGTTGTGCTGCCATATAAGTAAGCGCCACGATGCTTCCCCATTCATTCATTGCATCCTTTTTATAAAGGACCTGCATCGTCTTATGGAAAGAAACTGCAGATACATCCCAGCCTTTTTGCGTAAAATCGTAATTCATATCTGTATAATGATTTCCCTTACGCACGTTTACAGACATTCCTATAGAGTGCAGAACAAAATCAAGTTTTCCTCCTAAAACTTCCTGTGCCTTATCTACCAGTTTTTCAAGGTCCTCAACGCTGGTTGCATCGGCGGCAACAATTTCAGAATTTGTTTTTTCAGCAAGAGTTTTTAAACTTCCCATTCTCAATGCAATGGGAGCATTTGTAAGAACAAAGGTTCCCCCTTCTTCATGAACTCTTTCTGCAGTCTTCCAAGCAATAGAATTTTCATCCAGTGCCCCGAATATAATACCTCGTTTTCCTTTAAGTAGATTGTATGACATTAGTATTGGTTTATATAGTTGTTAGCCTGTAAAGATAACAAACTTGAATTAATTGAGCAGGGCTTTAGCGTGGGCCATTGCAGACTCGCTTCTGGAATTTCCGCCAAGCATCATCGCAAGTTCTTCAACCCGTTCCTCCTTCTCAAGCCGCACTATTTTCGTCACCGTAGTTTCTGCAATGTCCTCCTTAAAAATTTTGAAATGCCTGCTGCCTTTCCCAGCAATTTGGGGAAGGTGAGTAATGGCAATTACCTGCATACTATTCCCCATTCGCTGGAGAATATCTCCCATTTTTTGAGCAATATCACCCGAAACTCCGGTGTCAATTTCATCAAAAATAATGGTGGGCAGTTTACTTTGTGTTGCAAGAATACTTTTAACTGCCAGCATAATTCTTGAAAGCTCTCCTCCCGATGCTGCTTTTTTAACTTCAGTAAAATCGCCGCCCTTATTTGCAGATAAATGCCAGTTCAGTTGATCCTGGCCATTCGCAAAAAATTCAGGAATGAATTTAAGATCAATTTTTAAACGGGCGTTCGGCATCCCTAGATCTGCAATAATCCTCTCTACATTTGCTGTAAAGGAAGGAATAATTGCCGCCCTTTTATCGTGGATATTTTTAGCAACTGTATTAAGGCTATTTTTTTTATGCTGAATTTCTTTCTGAAGTTTTTCCAGATTGGCTTCAGCGTTTTCAGTCAAATCAACTTTCTCTTGAAGTTGCTCTTTAATTTGAAGCAATTCTAAAATAGAAGAAACTGCATGTTTTTTCTGAAGATTATAAATTACCTGAAGTTTTGCGTTTACTTCCTCCAGTTCCGCAGGGTTTGCCTCTACCCTCTCAAGAGATGTTTCCAGTTCCTGGGCTATATCATCGAGCTCTATAATAACGCTTTGAACTCTCTCGTGCAAAGCTGCGTATGCTGCAGATAAATTTGAAATTTTTGAAAGGCTGTTTCTCACTTCCTTAAGGCTTTCCATGGCGCCAAGCTCCTCCTTCTGAATATTATTAAGGGCGCTTCCTAAATGTTCTGTAAGAGTTTCCACATTGCTCAATTCTTCATACCGCTCCTCCAGCTCTTCCTGCATACCATCTTTAAGCCTTGCTTCCTCGAGCTCTTTAAGAAGATAAGAATTGTAATCGTGCTCTTTAATTGCCTGAGCGCGGGATTCATTAAGTTCTAATAATTGCTTCTGAAGTTTCTTAAGATCCTTTAAACCCTGCTGATATTCTTTAATGAAATCTGAGGTTTGTGCCAGGACATCCAGCACCTCAAATTGATATTGATTTTCTCCTAAGCTTAGAGTTTGATGCTGCCCGTGAATATCAATTAAATAATCCCCCAGTTGAGCCAAAGTTGGCAATGTTACCGGAGTGTCATTTATAAAAGCCCGGGATTTTCCTGAAGCCAATATTTCACGTCTTATAATGGTTTGGTTTTCAAAATCAATATCTTCTGCTACAAAGAAATCTTTCAGGTTATAATTCGCAATTTCAAAAACACCTTCGATCACACACTTATTCTCGGTATTCCGAATTGCACTGTAGTCGGCGCGTTTTCCTAATAGCAGTCCAAGAGCACCCAGCATAATAGATTTTCCTGCCCCTGTCTCTCCTGTAATTATAGTGAATCCCTGTTGAAGATCAATCTTTATATCTTCAATTAAAGCGTAATTTTTTATAGATAATGCTGTAAGCAATGGTGTAGAATTTTAATTTAAAGATACATGAGAATTGCTTCTCAGGAAAAAATTAAATCACTATAACTGAATATTTCTCCAGTTTTCAGAATAAATAGGAGCCATGCGATTTAGAGCATCAACAAGATCTGATACCGGCACCTGTGGCCCACCCGTAAATATTTGTTCTATCTCGGGAGCTTTGGCGTCAAAAAACACCCTAACCAGTAAAGCGTTAGACCTGCTTTCGTTCATTTTTCTCAAATTTTGAACTGCATTGGCAACAGCTTGTTTTCCCGCAGCAGGATCTTTATGCATGATATCAAGGCCCTGCCTGTGGTATTGGTATAGAGTAGAACGATAAGGTTGAAAGGCATTGGAAATGAGATCGGCATTTAACCTGTAGCGGGAATTATTTCCATCTGTCCCCCGCCAGCCACTGGCATTTCCCTGTTGGGCTGTTGTAACCACTCTGTTTGCTTCCTCATAGTAAGTAGTGCCACCCTGGTCTGCAAAAGTATCGGCATCCAGACCCAGTATGGTATAGACATAAAATGAAATTACAGAAACCAGGTTTGAAGTATACGCACTTTGACTGTACTGCAAAGGTTCAAATTCCCTGTAATTAAAACTGAACTGTTCATCATTAAAATTAAAAACCGGGGTGATCATAGAGGATCCAAAAACAGGACGGGAAGATTGCACCTGTATAGTTCCTGAAAATGATTCGTTATCGAAAGAAGTTATATTGATAAAGAAACTTGCGTTGATCCTTTCATTATTGTCAAACTCTCGATTTGTCCAGTTAGTTTGATTAATAAATTCGGTTAAAGAATTTTGGAGTGTCTTAAAGACAGAAAGATTGCTTTGACCGGTTTGCTCTGCATTTACAATAACATCTGCCCTTAGCTCTTGCGAAGAAACTTTGGCAATTGCCATAAACATTACCATTAATAAGACAATAATTCTATACATCGAACAACTTAATTACTTCATTTAAAATATCTTCAGAAACCTCTTTTTTTGTTTTTAATCCAAAGGTCTTCACTTCAGTTTTGGTAACGATACTAATTTTATTGGTATCAGATTTAAAACCTGCTCCTTTATCTTTAAGAGAATTAAGAACGATAAAATCTAAATTCTTTCTTTCCAGTTTAGATTTTGCATTTTCAAGTTCATTCTCTGTTTCCAAAGCAAAACCAATAAGTTTTTGGTGTTTCTTGATTCTTCCAAGACTACTAAGAATGTCTACTGTAGGCTCCAACTCTATTTTAAGATTTGACTCCTTTTTCTTCATTTTTTCCTTAGCAACTTCCTTCGGCTTATAATCTGAAACCGCTGCAGCTGCAATAACCACATCTGCACCATCAAAATATTTTTGAACAGCCTCAAACATTTCTTTGGCACTTGTCACTCTCACCAACTTAATATTTTTACCGGAAACTGATAAATTTGAAGGCCCTGAAACCAAAACAACTTCTGCTCCCAACTTTCCGGCAGTTGCCGCAAGTTCAAAACCCATTTTCCCGCTGGAATGGTTTCCTATAAAACGTACGGGATCTATTGCTTCGTATGTAGGTCCTGCAGTAATAAGAAATTTTTTATTCCGAAGAGGCATTTTTCCCATAAGATCATTTTCAATAAATGAAAAGATGTTTTCAGGTTCTGCCATACGGCCCTCACCTTCCAGCCCACTGGCAAGCTCTCCAGATTCGGCAGGAATTATTACGTTCCCGAAAGACTGAAGCGTTTGCAGACTAATTTTAGTAGAGGAATGCCTGTACATATCAAGATCCATAGCAGGAGCCACATAAACAGGACATTTTGCCGATAAATAGGTCGCTAATAGTAAATTATCACTGGCCCCGGTTGACATTTTTGCCAAAGTATTAGCTGTAGCAGGTGCTATAAGCATAAAATCGGCCCAAAGGCCGAGTTCTACGTGATTATTCCATTTCGCATTCTCATTCTCCTCATCTACAAATGAAGAAAGAACTTCATTTTTTGAAAGAGTAGAGAGCGTAAGAGGAGTAACAAAATCCTTGGCTGCAGGTGTCATTACAACTCTCACCTGCGCACCGGCTTTAATAAATAATCGTACCAAAGGTGCTATTTTATAGGCAGCTATTCCGGCTGTAACGCCTAAAAGTAACTTTTTACCTTCCAGTACGCTCATTTATTATTGATCCTGTGATTCCTTTGTATTCCTATAGTAAATTTTATCCTCAAGCCACTCCTGTACTGCAAGAGAATGTGGTTTAGGTAATTTTTCGTAAAATTTAGAAACCTCGATCTGCTCTTTGTTCTCAAAGATTTCATCCAGGCTGTCATTATAAGTTGCAAACTCATCTAATTTCTCCAAAAGCTCTTTTTTAATTTCAGAGTTTATCTGAGTTGCTCTTTTAGAAATAACTGCAATAGCCTCGTAAATGTTATTCGTCGGGGCATCTACCAAATTTTTATCGATTGTGGTAGTATTAATGGGTGCATTACTCTTTTTTAAGTCCATCATCATTTGTATTAAAAATTTTGTAATCTGGCTTCCAGATCATTATTGGAAGTTTGTATCTGGTTATAGTACTCACTTCCTTCAGGATAATATTTTAAATAATTTTTGTAAAAATCTTTGGCAGTATTTAATCTCTCCTGCATCAGGTATTGATAACTGTTAATCGCAAGTTGATAAGCAGAATCGAACCTGTAATAAAACGCTGCTTCTCTAAAAGGGGAACCGGGATATTCACTAAGAAAGTTATTAAACGACGTAATTGCCGCTTTATAATTTTCGGTATGATGATATTGTTTTGCAATATCGTAAGCTTTTTTCTCCAGTTTAACTCTCAAATCCTGAGCCATTTTATTGGCTTCTTCTAAATAAGTTCCATTAGGATACCTATCGATATATTTCTGCAATTCTGCAATTGCTTTAATAGTTTCCGTTTGATCCAAAGAGGATCTTGGAGAAAGTTTATAGTAGCTTTTTGCGCTTTTAAAAGCGGCTTCTTCTACTTTTTCACTTTGAGGATAGGTTTGCGTAAATCTTTCAAACTGGTAACCGGCAAGATAATCATCTCCTAATTGATAATACGTATCTGCAAAAAGATAGGATACTTTTTCCCCCTGAGGTTTACCGCGGTATTGAGGAACAATTTGCTCGAATAATCGCAAAGCTTTTCTATATTTAGACTTGCTGTTCTCCTCTTTGGCTTCGTTATAAAACTTTTCAGCAAGAGTATATTTTTCGCCAGGTTGTCCACTCTTAAGTACTTTTTGGTATTCGCTGCAGGAAACCAGCAATAAAACTGCTCCCAATAACAATAATCCTTTTCTCATTCTTTGTAAAAACATTTGGCAAAAGTACTCTTTTCCATGGTATTATAAAAACTTTCATTTTACAGCAAAAATACTGTAAAACAGCATTTTAAAACTGCTTTACAAAAGAAGCTATTTCACTATTTAATTTATCGGAAACTTTAACCAGCGGTAACCGAAGAACATTTTCACACAGGTTTCTGGAGTTTAATAAAGCTTTGATTCCACCGGGATTACCTTCAGCAAAAATATAATCTATAGAAGGAGCTTCTTTGTAATGAAGCTTATAGGCCTCCTTAACATTTCCTTCAAGCCCTAATCTCACCATTTTCGAAAAAGCATCGGGGAATCCCTGTGCAATAACAGAAATAACACCGTGTCCTCCTGCAAGGACCATTGGTAAAGTAATCATATCGTCACCAGAAATCACGAGGAAGTCTTTTGGCACCAAAGAAATTAATTTCATAGCCTGTACCATATCCCCGGCAGCTTCTTTAATTCCTATAATGTTTGGAATATTTTCTGCAATTCTTTGAACAGTAGCCGGTAAAATGTTGGAAGATGTTCTTCCAGGTACATTGTAAATAATTACAGGTTTTGAAGAGGCTTCGGCAATTACTTTGTAATGTTGAAAAATTCCTTCCTGGGAAGGTTTATTGTAATAAGGAGAAACAGACAAAACAGCATCAAAAGCAGAAAGATCTGCTTCCTTTATCTCCTGCGCCAGTGCAGCAGTAGAATTCCCTCCCATTCCCAACACCAGGGGAATCTGGTTATTATTTGCTTCTACAACAGTCTTTATTACAAGCTGCTTTTCTTCGTAAGTAAGAGTAGCACTTTCTGCAGTAGTACCAAGCACCACAATATAATCTATCCCGTTATTGATTAGATCCTGAACGATTGCTTTTATCGCTTCAACATCTACAGAAAAATCAGATTTAAAAGGGGTGATTAAGGCTACACCAGTTCCTATAAATTTATTCATTAATTGCAATTTTTAAACTTTTTTAAATACTTCAGCAGTTCCTCAACAAAAAGCTCTGCATCATCTTCTGTTTGTAAAATAAGATGATAAAGAGATTTATTTCGCTGATATCTTCCTACCTTTATTCCTGCTTTGCAGTAGGCGGTAAGAAGATGCGCAGGGGTACTGTTTTCTTCGGCAAAAGTAATAAGTAAATCAACGCCTTCAGAAGTAAATTGAAGTAATTTTTCATTGAGAATTTCTCCCTTAAAACCAAAATCTTTCAAATTAAATTTTAGCCCCTCAAACTCCCCTGCCTCTAGTCCTCTATCTGCGTAAAACACAGGTTTGATTTCTACATTGGGAGAATCAAGTTTTTCCTTTAATTCCTTCAGTACATCAAGGGCTTTTTTATTCTTGTGATCAAAAATTATTCCCACTTTCTTTACAGGAACTGCAAAAGGCTCTAATCCATTTTCATTTATAAGGCAAGGAATTCTTTTTCTTGCCGCCATTAATTTTAATCCCTTAGTAATCATATTTCAAGAATGAAAAATTGTAGATGAATAACGCCAAACTTAAAAATAAAGTGTGGATTATATTAAATTAAGCAAGCGAAGTTTTCTTTCCCTGGTTGCATAAAATAAAACAAAGAAGACGGCACATCCCGCTCTTATTATACTTTCAGCTAACTGAACGCTGATATCCCTGAAGTAAAAAAGGCTCATATCGCGCAAAATTTCGGCAAAAATAATTCCCAGGACCAATGAAATAAAATAAACAGATTTCCGGGAGTATGAGTTTAAGTAATACAGGAATCCTGTAACTCCTAATACGAATAGATTCAAATAATAAAGACTATACATCCAAAATGTCACTTCATTCGGCAAAAATGATCTAATCTCAAAAACGTGAACGGCTAGTAGAGTAAAATATACGGCCAGAATAAGTAAAAAATACAAGCTCATCATTTTACTTGCTTTAGAATGAACAATAAATCGGGAAGATTCCAAAATAAGAGCAACATTAGCTATGAATAAGTAAAATAATGAAATGGCTTCTATATGAGATTCATCTGAAATAATCCTGGTAATATAGGTGAGAATAGAAAATAAAATAAAAATGTAAAAATGTGTATTAAACCTTTTTTTCTTCGGAAGAATTAATAAAACCGCCAGAAAAAAATAAAATATTCCGCATAGATTTTCCAGCACAAAATTATCGTGAAAAATTGCCCAAAAATTTAGAATTAATACCAGCACAAGGCCGAAAGCAGGGATGATGGGGGACTTCATTTTAACTTGATGTTTTAGTAAATATATAAAATAGAAGCCGCTAAACTAAGTAAATAGAAAAATTTTTTTAACTTTTAATTAAGAAGTGTTGGATTACAATTACTATAAATATATTTTATAAAATGTGGTTATCTTTATTGGCTTAATACTTTACCAATGAACTTCAAACCCGGTCTATTATTTGTTATTTTTATTTTCCTCTCCTGTAAAACAGAAAATGTGGGAATTTCGGAAATAACAGGAACAAGAATTCCTATTGACTCTACTTTAAAGGCCGATGTAGAAATCGAAAATTTTATAAAACCCTATTCCGCACATATCAACAGAACTCTTGATAGCATCTTAGCCTATAATCCTATTGACCTGGATAAAAATGACGGGGAACTTAATACTGCTATTGGAAATCTTATGGCAGATGCGGTTATGGAACAGGCTAATAAGATTTTTAAAAGCAGGACAGGTAACAGTATTGATATTGTACTTTTAAACCACGGTGGTATTCGTTCTTCAATCCCTCAAGGACCTGTTACTACCAGAACTGCTTACAAAATTATGCCGTTTGAAAATGAAGTAGTGATTGCAGAATTAACAGGTAAAAAAGTACAGGAAATGGTTAAGTATCTTGAAAACAACAGAACTGCCCATCCGGTAAGTGGAATAGATATTTTATTAAATAAAGATTATGATCTCGTTCACGCTAAAATTTCTGGCCGGGATATTGATCCTGACAAAAATTATTTTGTAGCAACATCCGATTATTTGCAGCAGGGAGGTGACAATATGATTTTTTTTAAGGATCCCGTGAACCTTTACCGGCTGGATTATAAACTACGTAATTTATTTATAGATTACTTCAGCATCACCGATACTATTTTAACCCGCAGGGACAATCGTTACATAAGGCAACAATAATGAGGAGAAGAAATTTCATTCAGCAAACCGCAGCAACAGGAGCTTTTATCGGCCTGGGAGGATTGTCTTTATCTTTTAAAGAAAAGAAAAGAAAGCATATTACTATTCTTCATACAAATGATGTTCATAGCCATATAGAACCCTTTGGACCCAATGATCCCCGGAATGCCAATATGGGTGGAGTTGCACGACGGGCTACATTAGTAGAAAAAATAAGAAATGAAAATCCCCATACCTTTCTTTTTGACGCGGGAGATATTTTCCAGGGTACTCCGTTTTTTAATTTTTATGGTGGTGAACTGGAGTTCAAGTTAATGAGTAAATTGAATTATGACGCTGCAACAATAGGAAATCATGACTTTGATAACGGAATTGACGGCCTGTATTCTCAATTGCCTCACGCAAAATTCCCTTTTATTTCCTCGAACTATGACTTTAGCAATACCATCCTGGACGGGCAGGTGCTGCCCTATAAAATTTTCACTAAAGACGATGTTAAAATTGGAGTTTTTGGTTTGGGAATTGAACTGGAGGGATTAGTAAATGCTCATCATTATAAAGAAACACTATATCTTGATCCTGTAGAAATTGCACAGGATACCTCCAGAATTTTAAAAGAAGACAAAGGCTGTGATCTGGTGGTTTGCCTTTCCCATCTCGGATTTAAATATGACTCCGGAAAGATCTCTGATGTACAGCTTGCAGAAAAAACCAAAGACATTGATCTGATTATTGGTGGGCACACTCACACCTTTTTGGAAAGACCTGAAGTAGTTACCAATGCAGCCGGTAAACCTGTTCTGGTGAACCAGGTTGGCTGTTATGGATTATATTTAGGTAGAATAGATTTTTATTTTGATGAAAAAAATAATATTTCTTCTGAAGGAGCAAGTATAAAGGTTTAGTTACTTCAGCATTTTTAGGAAATCATTTTCACTTACAATTTTAGTCCCCAGCTGTTCTGCTTTTGCCAGTTTACTTGGGCCCATATTTTCTCCGGCTACCAAATAATTTGTTTTTGATGATATAGATCCTGAAACTTTACCTCCATTGTCCTCGATCATTTTTTTAAGTTCATCCCTTGAAACCTTTTCGAAAACTCCCGAAATCACAAAAGTATTTCCTTTTAATATTTCTGTATGGTGCTCAAATTCTTCCGCAGCTAATTCCAGTTGCAGCCCGTAAGATTTTAAACGCTGAATTAACACCCTGTTCTCTTCCAGAGAGAAAAAGCTAATAAGGCTTTGCGCTATTCGCTCCCCAATTTCATCTACCTGCTCCAGTTCCACCTGGGAAGCTTCAGAAAGAGAAGAAATACTTTTGTAATGCCTGGCTAATTTTTTAGCAACCGTTTCGCCAACATATCGAATTCCAAGGGCGAATAAAACCCGCTCAAATGGAATCTCTTTAGATTTTTGAATTCCCTGGATCAAATTATCTGCAGATTTTTCTGCCATTCTTTCCAATGGTAAAACCTGTTCCTTTTTTAGTTCATAAAGATCGGCGTAGTTTACGATTAAGCCTTCTTTTACAAGTAAAGCCACAGTCTCACCTCCTAATCCTTCAATATCCATAGCTTTTCGGGAAATAAAATGCTGGATCCTGCCAATAATCTGGGGTGGGCAGCTGCTTACATTGGGACAGTAATGCTGGGCCTCCCCTTCGTTCCTTACAAGTTTTGTTTCACACTCGGGACAATGTGTAATATATCTGGTTTCTTCTGAAGAGGGATCGCGTTTCGTAAAATCTACTCCTACTATTTTTGGTATGATCTCTCCACCCTTTTCCACAAAAACAGTATCGCCCTCTCTTATATCGAGTTTTTCAATTTGATCTGCATTATGCAAAGAAGCTCTCTTTACAACTGTTCCCGCCAATTGTACAGGTTTTAAATTTGCCACCGGGGTAATAGCGCCGGTTCGTCCTACCTGATAAGTAATTTTCTTTAGGACTGTAGCTTCCTGTTCTGCTTTAAATTTATAAGCCAGTGCCCAGCGAGGTGATTTTGCCGTAAAACCTAATTCTTCCTGCTGTCTAAAACTGTTTACCTTTACTACTACCCCATCTATTTCATAAGGTAAATCGTGCCGATGCTGTTCCCAAAAACTTACATATTTTAAAACCTCATCTACATTTTTAACCAGTTTAGCTTCTTTTGGAACCTTAAATCCCCAGGTGCGGGCTTTTTCAAGACTCTTATATTGTGAATTTATAGGTAGTTTATCTCCAATTACATTATACAATAAACAATCAAGAGGCCGCTTGGCAACCTCAGCACTATCCTGAAGTTTTAAACTTCCCGAAGCTGTAT
>CAZXEY010000015.1:17602-24604 GCA_964639695.1 uncultured Antarcticibacterium sp.
TATTTCTGGGATTTGCATAAGGTTCTTCCCCCGCTTCCACTCTTTCGGCATTTAATTTTGCAAAACCTTCATAAGGCAAAACGATTTCCCCTCTAATATCAAATTTTGCGGGATAATCCTTTTGTAAATGCAAAGGAACAGAGAGGATGGTTTTGACATTATTAGTGACATCATCGCCCTGAACTCCATCACCACGGGTCACAGCTCTTTGTAAAACGCCATTTTCATAGGTTAAGCTAATTGAAGCTCCGTCATATTTTAATTCACACACGTACTCTACCTCTCCATCTACGAGCTTTTTAATTCGCTTCTCCCAATCTTCAAGCTCTTCTTTGGAATAGGAGTTAGAGAGGGAATACATGGGATAATCGTGAGCAACCGTTTGGAAATTTTTAGTGACAGCACCTCCCACTCTTTGTGTAGGCGAATTGGGATCGAAAAAATCGGGATTTTTATCCTCAAGCTCTTGTAATTCCTGCAGCAATACATCAAATTCATAATCAGATATAACAGGTTTGTCAAGAACGTAGTAGCTGTAATTATGCTGATGAAGATCTTTACGTAGCTGATCAATTTTTTCTTTGATGTTCATTGAAGGTTATTTAAAAATTTTATCCTTAAAAAAATTCAATTGATGTTGCTGATTGTTATGACGGAATTCTAGTTTGAATTCTGAAGAATATGCCTTATCATCAGTTGGAAACCAATCTTTTTGATTTTTATCTATGGTTATTATTAATCCCTCATCCTCTCCAACAGCACAAAATTTATCTAAACTTCCATCGAAAATATCAAGATCATAATTTTTATGGAGAAAATTGAATTTTTCTGAAATATCTGCCGTAGCCAGTCCTATTTCAGCAATTCCTAAAAGACTTTTGCTGGTAAACAATGGTGACTTAGGTTTAAAAAGTCTTTTTCGGGAAATAAATTCCATAATATTTTCATCGGCATCATAAAAATAAATAGACATGGCGTTCCAGTTGCTAAAATCTATGATTTCCTCACTATTATGTTTTTGAACCGTCGTTTTCTCTTTAATCCACTCCAATGCCTCTTTTTCCTGTTGATCGGGAACGTGTATAGCTATATGATAGGGAGTTGTATTTTCATTCTTAGTAAATTTCAATACTGAATGTTGAAACTGAACTTCAAAAGATTCTTCTTCATAATTAGAAATTTCCAATTCCAGTAAATCTCTGTAAAACTTTAATTGTTCAGTGATATTCCTGCTCCATATTTCCAGTCTCTCAATCTTCACGTTTTCACATTTTAAGTTTGACTTTTATTCATCCATTCAGGCACCGGCATCGGCTTAAATATTTTCATCTTGGAGTAAAGGTTTTCAATAGTATTAGAAACAATAATTAGTTTAAGATTTTCTTCTTTTAATAAACCCTTTCCCACCATTTTATTCAGTAATTCCAGCAGGTCATCATAAAAACCTTTTAAATTTAAAATTCCCACAGGTTTCCTGTGTAATCCCAGCTGCCCCCAGGTAATAATTTCAAATAATTCTTCCAACGTTCCAAAACCACCCGGCAATGCGATAAATGCGTCACTTAATTCGTGCATCTTCATTTTTCTTTCGTGCATATCCTCGGTAGTGATCATTTTGGTTAATCCCGTATGAGCTACTTCCTTTGTCTTAAGAAAATCGGGAATTACTCCTGTTATACGGCCATTATTTTCCAGAGCCCCTTTTGCAACCTGGCCCATGAGCCCTAATTTACTGCCTCCGTAAATAATTTCCACCTCTTTTTGTGCAAAAAAGGCTCCCACCTCATAAGCATCGTTATAAATATCGGTATCAAATCCATCGCTGCTCGCGCAAAAAACAGCGACACTTTTTATTGTATTTAATTCCCCGGTGTTACTCATTCAGTGTTCCTTTCAACATACGTTCATTATTAAAGATATCCTTTTTAAGTTCAGTAGAAAAACCTTTATCTTTCAGTAAAGCTTCTGTTTCTAATCCAAGATATTGATTTATTTCAAAATAAATATTTCCTCCTGAAGTCAATCCCTCTTTAGCTAAATTTACAATTTGCCTGTAGAAAATCAGAGGGTCTTCATCCTTCACATATAAGGCTAAAGAAGGTTCATGTTCCAGAACATTTTTTCTCATTTGCAATTTCTCCTGCCCCCGTACATAAGGAGGATTGGAAACTATAATATCGTAATTATTTAGTTGGTTAAGCTGAAGAATATCTGCTTTAATAAAATTCACCTTTACGTTATTTCGCTGTGCATTCTCCTTTGCCATTTGTAACGCTTCTCTGGAAATATCCATTGCTGAAACCTCAGCTTCAGGAAGATTTTTTGCCAGGGAAATAGCTATACAACCGCTTCCTGTTCCAATATCCAGTATTTTTTTTGACCCTGAAACATCCTGAAGATCATTTAAAATCCATTGCACCAGTTCTTCGGTTTCAGGACGTGGTACCAAAACATTTTTATTGACTAAAAAGGAACTCCCAAAAAATTCTGTTTCTCCTGTAATATACTGAACAGGCTCATGAGACTTCAACCGGTCCAAAAATTCTTCAAATTTTTGAACCTCTGCAGGTGAAATTTGTTTTTCTGTATCTAAAGCGAGATCTAAACGGGAAGTTCCCAGAAATCTTTCAGTTAATATAAAAAAGATTGATTTTATTTCTTCAGAAGGATAATGCTCCTCAAGATCGTTATGAAATTTAGATTTAAGATTCTTTACCAGCACCAGACTTAAAATTTTTAAAGATCCTTAATCATCCATACACTGCAGTTGTAGTGCCCGGTATTACCCATTGGGGCATTCAAAGGTTCAAAACCGTTGCGGGCATATAGTTTCTTGGCGTGTTCCATATAGGGCATGGTTTCAAGGTAACACCTTTCATACCCTGCTTCTTTAGCATATCTCAAACATTTTTCCATCATCGTTGCACCAATACCTCGTCCTCTTGCCACCGGTAAAAAATACATTTTTTGTAATTCACACACTTTTTCTTCCCCTGGTAAAGGACCAATCCCCGCACATCCAATAATTTCTCCCTCTTCCTCCACCACAAAATACTCCATTCCCTGATTGTTGTAATGTTGATACATATCATCAAGAGATTTATCCTCATAGGCAGTACCCACTTTTGGCACTCCCATTTCTACTAAAACCGCTCTTACTACTTTAGCAACTTCTAGGTTATCTTTTGGCTCTATTTCACGAATTGTAATACTGTTCATTCTTCTAATTAATCCTATTTTTGTGTGGTGAAGATACACGAAAAATACATAAATCGTTGCATAGAATTAGCCGGGAATGGCATAGGCAGAACCTATCCCAACCCAATGGTAGGTAGCGTTCTGGTATATAACAATTCAATAATTGGAGAGGGTTGGCACCAAAAGGCAGGGAGTGCGCATGCCGAAGTTAATGCAATAAATTCGGTTAAAAATTCTCAACTAATACCAAAAGCAACTATCTATGTAAGCCTTGAACCTTGCAGTCATTTTGGAAAAACCCCTCCCTGTAGTGACTACATTATTGCCAAAGGAATTAAAAAGATTGTTATTGGAACCGTGGATCCCTTTGCCCAGGTTGCCGGCAAAGGAATTAAAAAGTTATTGGATGCAGGGTGTGAAGTCATTGTTGGTGTGCTGGAAGAAAAATGTAATAATCTAAACAAGAGATTTTTCACATTTCACCAAAAAAAGAGGCCTTATATAATTTTAAAATGGGCAGAAACCAGTAATGGTTTTATTGCACCAACAGAGAAAACGGCTAGGAATCCGGTTTGGATTTCTAACCAATACAGCAAAAGATTTGTTCATAAATGGAGAAGCGAAGAGCAGAGTATATTAGTGGGAACAAACACCGCTATTGCAGATAATCCAAAACTTGACACCCGTTTATGGAAAGGCAGTAGCCCAACCAGAATTGTATTGGACAGGAATTTAAAAATACAAGAAGATTCTTTCCTGTTTGATGGTAGTGTTCCAACTGTTCTAATCTGTGAAAAAGGAAAGAGCACAAAATTTAAACACGAGATTAAACAGCTGCTTGTTGAAGAGATTGATTTTGATGAAAATGTTGCCAAACAAATTTGTGAGGTGGCCTATAAACTTAATTTACAATCCATGATCGTGGAAGGAGGCGCCCGCACATTATCAACCTTTTTAGAAGAAGGGCTATGGGATGAAGCCCGGGTTTTTACCGGCAGTACAACTTTTGAAAATGGCGTTCCCGCCCCCAAACATTCGGGACGTCTTCTTAAGGAGGAATCGGTTATGGAAGATCTGCTAAAAATATATTTAAATGATTAAAACAATAATCTTCGATTTTGGGGATATTTTTATAAACCTCGATAAGCCCGGCACCTTAAGGGAGTTTGAAAAACTTGGAATAGATGGATATACCGATGCCATTGTAAAAAATAATATTCAGTATGAAAAAGGCTTAATACCATCAGAAAAATTTATAAGCAATTATATTTCAGAATTTAATCAACTTAACAAAGAGCAGGTGGTAACATCATGGAATGCGGTGCTAAAGGATTTCCCGAAATACAGGCTGGATTTTATTAAAAAAATTTCCGAAGAAAAAGATTACCAGCTTATTCTTCTTAGTAATACCAATGAAATCCATATTGACTGGATAAAGAAAAACATTTCTTTTTTTAAAGAATTTGTAGAATGTTTCGATTCTTTCTATCTGTCGTACGAGATCAATTTCAGAAAACCTGATGCAGAAATTTATCAGTTTGTTCTGGACAAGCACGAACTTAATCCGGAGGAATGCCTTTTTATTGATGACACTAAAGAAAATACAGATGCAGCTGCCAAACTAGGTATTCACATTTGGAACCTGGAACCTACAAGAGAAGATGTTATAGATCTCTTTACCACTAAAAGAAATTTGTTTTGATCTACCTGCTACTGAGTATTGCCGCGTCCAGTATCATTTTCGTTATATTCAAGCTCTTTCAGGATTACAACATCAATACTTTACAGGCAATTATTGTAAATTATTTTATTGCCTGTACCGTAGGTTTTTTCGGATTTATGAAGGATACCGACATTTCAAATGTTCCTTCAAAACCCTGGTTTATGGGAACTATAGTTCTGGGATTTCTATTTATAAGTATTTTTAACCTTGCCGCTATTACCACCCAAAGAAGCGGACTTTCTGTTGTTTCTGTTGCCACAAAAATGTCCGTTGTTATTCCTGTGGTCTTCGGAATTTCTTACTTCAACGAAAGCACGGGTATAATTAAAATCCTAGGTATAATTCTGGCTCTTGCTGCAGTTTATTTAAGTTCCATAAAAAGCAGAAGTGGCATAAAAATTAAAAAAGAAAATCTGATTTTTCCAGTCCTGGTATTTTTGGGTAGCGGAATTATTGATACCACTCTAAAATTTCTCGAAGCAGAATATGTAGAACCCACAGAAGTTGCACTTTTTTCCTCAACCATTTTTGCAATTGCAGGAACAATAGGATTAACGATTATAATTGGTCAGGGTGTAACGGGAAAACTGAGAATAACCGGAAAAAATATTCTGGGAGGAATTATACTTGGGATTCCCAATTACTTTTCCATTTACTTTTTAGTTTTAGCTCTTAGAAGTGAAGGTTTTGAAAGTTCAACAGTTTTCACCATTAATAATGTTGCTATCGTATTGGTTTCAACTTTGTTGGGTATTTTTCTTTTCAGGGAACATTTACTCCCTAAGAATTGGATTGGAATTGCTTTAGCAGTAATAAGTATAATCCTGGTTGCAAACAGCTAATTTTTTTATTTTGAAAGATACTTATAAGAGTATTATTGAACCTTCGGAAGAAGTACTGTTTAAAGAGAAGAATTCTAAGTTCTTTGGATATGCCTTTCCGGTTACTTCAGAAGAAGAAATTAAAGAGCATATAGAGGAGCTTAAAAAGAAACACCACCAGGCAAGGCACTGGTGTTATGCCTGGCAAACAGGTAAAGAGGAAGCAGATTACCGATTCAGAGCAAATGATGATGGAGAACCTTCTAATTCTGCCGGAATGCCGATATATGGACAAATCCAGTCATTTGATGTTACCAATATACTTGTGGTTGTGGTGCGGTACTTTGGTGGAGTTAAATTGGGAGTTGGAGGATTAATAACTGCCTATAAAACGGCAGCTCAAATGGCACTTGAGAATAGTAAAATTATCAAACGAACTATAGACGATGTTTACATAATCCAATTCGACTATCCTGAAATGAATGTAGTAATGCGCATTATTAAAGAAAATAATCTGAATTTAATTAAACAGGAGCTGGGCCTGGATTGTAAAATTTTTATAGGAGTGCGGAAAAAAGATTCCGAAGAGATATTTCAAAAATTCGAATCTGTTTACAAAGTTGCTATTAAAAAGATCAATTTGTAAAATTGAGTTTATCCAGGATATACTGTGGACATTTAAGGGGCCTTCGGGTTTTGGAATCCATAAAAACCAAAATAGTAGAAGCTTTGGTAAGTATCTCGTCCCGCTCATTATAGACCGTATATTCAAAACTTATTTTAACTCCCGGCTTTTCTTTAAGTTTGGTTTCAATTCTTAATTGATCATCGAAAGTCGCGGGTTTGATAAATTTAAGAATCATCTCATAAACTGGCAGCATAATTCCTTCTTCTTCCATAGATTTGTAGGAAATATTAAGTTCATTCAACCAATCTAAACGGGCAATTTCAAGGTACTGTGCATAATTCCCATGATGCACCACCCCCATTTGATCGGTTTCTGCATATCTTACTTTAACAAATGTTTGATGTGTTTTCATAAAAACTTAACCTATTTTTTATCCAGGTTTTGTACCTTCCTCACCGGGACGAAGTATGCATAAAATTTTCTTAAAATTCAATACAAAAAGGATTTTTTTTTCACGTAATTTGTTCACATATTTGTTTTCACAAGAAGGCCGGAAATCATTTTTCCCATCTTACTTGTCACCATCTACTAACCTATAATTAATCTAACGAAAAGCATGTCAAAAACTGCGC
>CAZXEY010000015.1:24614-33967 GCA_964639695.1 uncultured Antarcticibacterium sp.
TTACCGATTGTGCTTTGAGCATACAAGTTCCTTCCAAATTTTTTTACGAATGGCTGGAAGAACATTATGTTAAATTATTAAAGGTTTCTTTAACAAAAGAACTTGGGGAAAAAGCAAAACTTGTCTATGTAATTAAGATGGAAAATACTTATGGAAATAAGTTACCATTTACAGAAAAGATACCCAGTACCCAAAGAAGTCACATGGCCTCACAGGAAGTTGATGTTCCTGTTAAAAATAAGAATCCTGAGCTGCGAAATCCTTTTATTATTCCCGGCATAAGGAATGTAAAAATTGAATCCCAGTTAAATCCTAATTATAATTTCGAGAACTTTCTGGAAGGTGATTCCAACAGGTTAGCACGATCTGCAGGACTGGCTGTATCCAATAAACCGGGAGGCACTTCCTTTAACCCATTGTTAATTTTTGGAGGAGTTGGTTTGGGAAAGACTCACCTGGCACACGCTATTGGTGTTGATATTAAGGATAAATATCCCGAGAAGACAGTACTATATATTTCTGCTGAAAAATTTACACAACAATACATAGAATCTGTTAAGAAGAATAATCGGAATGATTTTATTCACTTTTACCAGATCATAGATGTTCTTATTGTAGATGACATCCAGTTACTTTCCGGTAAAGCAGGAACACAGGATGTTTTCTTCCATATTTTCAACCATCTGCATCAAAATGGAAAGCAGGTAATTCTTACGAGTGATAAGGCTCCTGTAGATATGCAGGATATTGAGCAACGATTACTTTCCAGGTTTAAATGGGGATTATCAGCAGAACTTCAGCATCCTGATTTTGAGACAAGAGTATCTATAATAAAAAACAAGTTATATCGGGATGGTGTTGAAATGCCTGAAGATATTATCGAGTTTTTAGCCAATAATATAAAGACCAACATTCGTGAACTGGAAGGTGCCATTATCTCTTTAATTGCACATTCTTCTTTCAACAGGAAAGATATTACCCTGGATCTTGCTAAGAAAATAGTTGATAATTATGTTAAGAATACAAAACGGGAAGTATCTATAGATTATATCCAAAAAATAGTTAGTGATTACTTCCAGATGGATGTAGAAACACTGCAATCTAAAACCCGAAAAAGACATATTGTTCAAGCAAGGCAATTAGCCATGTTCTTTGCTAAAAAATTCACCAAAGCCTCCCTTGCTAGCATAGGAAGCCAGATAGGAAAACGTGATCATGCAACCGTTCTACACGCTTGTAAAACAGTCGATAATTTAGCAGCGACCGATAAACAATTTAAAAAATTCGTAGAGGATCTTAATAAGAAACTTACGCTCTAATAATTTCTCTATGAAAACCAGAGTATTAATGGTGTGTCTGGGAAATATCTGCAGATCACCTCTGGCCGAAGGAATTCTAAAATCTAAAGTCGATCCCACTAAAGTAGAAATAGAATCTGCCGGAACAGGAGATTATCATATAGATGATTCCCCCGATCCAAGATCTATTGCTGTGGGTAAAAAATATGGAGTTGATATTACCCAACAAAGGGGAAGGCAATTTAAAGTTGAGGATTTTGATTATTTCGACCACATTTATGTTATGGATAATTTTAATTATGCCGATGTTCTTTCTTTAGCCAGAAATGATGATGACAGAAATAAGGTGAAATTGATCCTTAATGAGGTTTTTCCCGGGGAAAACGTTGATGTTCCTGATCCTTACCACGGTGGCAAAAGAGGATTTGAAAATGTATACGATATGCTGAATGAAGCTTGTGATATTATTGCTGAACAGCTAAAAAAGAACAGTAACACAAATTCTTATTAATGACTGGCTCTTTTTCTCACCCAGGAAAACTTTATTTAATTCCTACTACCCTGGGAGAGTCCAATCCAATTGAAGTACTACCCTATTCTATTAAAAAAATAATAGAAAAAGTAGATCATTATATTGTTGAGAATGAAAAGACGGCGCGAAAATCGATAAAAAATGTTGTGCCTTCAAAGAAGCAGTCCTTATTAAAAATATACCTTCTTAATAAATTCACAGATATTGCGATTCTACCTTCTTTTTTGGAGGCTTGTAAAGAAGGAATGGATGTTGGTTTATTAAGTGAGGCAGGTTGCCCCGGGGTTGCAGATCCGGGAGCTGAAATAGTTAAAATAGCTCACAGGGAAGGAATCCAGGTTGTGCCCCTTGTAGGCCCCTCTTCAATTCTTCTTGCAATGATGGGAAGTGGAATGAATGGCCAAAGCTTCACTTTTCACGGATACTTACCTATAGAGAAAAAGGACCGGAAACACGAACTAAAAAACCTGGAAAGAATTTCGGCAGAAAGAAATCAGGCGCAGCTTTTTATAGAAACACCATACCGCAATAATAAACTTATGGAAGATCTTTTACAGGTATTACATCCTTCTACCCTCTTGTGCATAGCCTGTGATCTTACCTTATCTTCAGAATATATTATTACGAAACCAGTTAACGATTGGCAGAAAACAAAAATAGACCTTCATAAAAGGCCTACTATTTTTATAATTCAAAAAGACTTTTAAGCTTTATACATTATGGCTTTCGCATCTTTATCTGCTTCCACAAAAGAAGTATCGTATCCACCAAATTTTTTCATATAATAGGATATACTGGTACCAAAAGCATCATTAAAACCATTTTCCCCAAAACTCCTTAAATATTTTTTAACGCTTCCCGGACCCGCAAGATGGGCAGCAGCTAAAATTCCGGATTCCGTTATTTCTATGCCATTGATTTTTTTGCCAACGTACTTATTAATATCCCGTATCAGGATCCATTTGTTTCGGGCTGTGTTGGCATAAAAAGCTGCTTCCTGTAATTCTGGCGTTTCAATAAAGGTTTTAGTATCAAAAATCCCCACAAGGTTAAGAGTTCCCTTACCAAACTGGTATTTTCCCAGGTAACCAAACTCATTTACTACTTTGTAATTTCCCCGGGATTCTTTAAAACCCAAGGCTTCTTTAAATCCGGTATAGGATCTGCCTAGGACAGGAACCGCTTTAACAGCAGGCTCATTTGCAGCGCTATCTTCTTCTGTAATAACTGTATACTCATAGTTATCATTAGGTGATATAACGTACTTATCCAGATTTGCAGCCTCCTTAGTGGAGAAACTAAAAAATATTGATCCTGCAATAATCGGAAGGATTGAAAATTTTACAACTTTCTTTCTCATATCGTTTTTATTCTGAAAGGTACCTGGCAAAAACAATGCCCCTTTCAATTTCGACGCGCAAACATACGAAAAAAAATAATAATATGATTTTCAGCATGTTAAGTAAAAACTAAAGAAGTTTTTACCCAGAACCCGTCCACTTTAAATAAAGTGATATCAGAAAACGAAAATTTTTTAATTTTATTGTTCTACAGGAAAACTTCCCGATTCTACCTACCTGTTGATTCCTTGTTTATTGATCCATCTTATGTAAGCCTGCTTATTTCTATTATGTTGTGCAAGATTTTCAGCAAACTTATGATACCCGAAATTTTCAGTATCTGCAACGAAATAAAAATAATCGTGATCTTCATAATTAAGGACAGCATCAATAGAAGAAATATCGGGCATTGCAATAGGTCCCGGTGGCAGTTCTTTGTACAAATAGGTATTGTAAGGAGAATCCAGTGTCAAATCTTTATATAATACCCTCTTAATAATCGTATCGAAATTACCGGAAGAATGTTTTAATGCGTAAATTACTGTTGGATCTGCATCCAGTTTCCAACCACTTTTAAACCTGTTCATGTAAACTCCTGCCACCTTGGGACGTTCATCTACTTTAGCAGTTTCTTTTTGAACTATGGCTGCCAACACCATTACCTGATGCGGATCTAAACCAATTTCTTCAGCTTTTGTAAGGCGTTCCTCTGTCCAGAACTTTTTGTACTCCCGCAACATTCTTTTTCGGAAATCTTCAGCTGAAGAATTCCAGAAAAATTCATATTGATTAGGAATATACATTCCAAGAGCGTTGGCTGTTGTAAAGTTATTATCTGCTAAGAATGCAGAATCTTTCATTGCATTTAAAATAGAAATACTATCAGCTTCAATTTGGGTGGATATACGCCCGGCAAGATTTTCAAGCCTTTCCTGATTGTTGAAAATTACCTGCACAGGAGAATTAGCATTTCGAAGAACATTAACAATCTCATTGTTATTCATGTTCTTCTGAAGTTTATATTTTCCAGCCCTTACATTTGCTGCATATCCCTTTTTTTGAGCCACCAGGTCAAACGAGGAAAAGTCTTTAAGCAATGGCTGTAGTGAATCTCTAACCTGGGAATATGTTGCACCCGAAGGAATGTAAAGGATCCTCGTATCTTCTTTAAACGCTGTATTAGGAGAGAATATGCTGTTATAGATGTTATAGCTAAAAATTCCCAGCACAACCAGCCCCGCAAGAGCAATAATTAATAATATCTTTTTAATGTACATTTATGTATTGGTATAAAATCTCGTCTTTGTATTCTCCATTTAAAAATATCCAGTCCTTCTTAATACCGATCATTTCAAATCCTTTTCTTTCAAAAAGTTTTCTGCTTTTCAAATTATCACTGGAAACATTCGCATAAACCTGGTGAAGGCCCAGATGAGTGAAACAATATTTACAAATTATAGATAAAGCTTCGTCTCCATATCCTTTACCTCTTTCCTCCTCCTTCACAATTAATATTCCTATTGCAGCCCTGTTATTATTGGGTTCAAGATCAAAAATATCCACAAGACCTAATGGGGAACTATCTATTTTACAAATCATTAACCGCAGTTGCTTTACCTCATAGATATCCCTATGTGAATTCTGGATATATTTTTTAATAATAAACCTTGAATAGGGTACCAAAGTGGAACTTATTTCCCAAAAATCTTCTGTGTTTTCTACTGTATAGATAAAATCCAGATCCTCGGGCTCCAATGCCCTTAGAAAAACTTTATCTCCTTTTAAGGTTAACATTCCACTTCTCCTTTAAAAACATATTGCGCAGGACCTGTTAGCCAAACATTTTTGTAGTTTTTTCCCTCCTTTTCAAAAGAAACATTTAGCTCTCCTCCCGGCGTTTCCAGCTTAATATTTTTAGATGTTGATCTTCCGGTAGCGTGAACTGCCAGGGCTACAGCAGTAACCCCCGTACCACATGAAAAAGTTTCATCCTCTACCCCTCTTTCATAAGTACGAACTAAATAATGATCTTTAGAGGACTGCTGCACAAAATTCACGTTTGTACCTCCACTCCTTTTATAAGTTTCAGAATATCTTATTGCCGCACCTTCAGATTTAACGTCTAAATCTCCAACTGCTTCTGAAAAAACGATATGATGAGGAGATCCTGTATTTAGAAAAAGCTGATCTTCATTTAAATTTTCAGCATTTACATCTGTCATTTTTAAACTTACCAGATTATTCTTAATCACAGCTTCATGCCGTCCATCAATTGCTGTAAAAACCGCCTGATTTTCAATTACCCTTAATTGCTTTGCAAAAGCAACCAAACACCTGCCACCATTGCCGCACATACTGCTTTGGTTTCCGTCTGAATTGAAGTAAACCATTTTAAAATCATCTCCAGAAACTTCAGCATTTTCCAACAAAATAAGACCATCTGCTCCTATCCCGAATCTTCGGTGACAAAGCCTATGGATCAAAATGGTATCATTTTTGGAGAATGTCATCAAACGATTATCTATCATAATGAAATCGTTTCCAGTTCCGTGAAATTTGTAAAAAGTAAGCTTCATAGGTATTTATTCGAAGAGGCAAATGTACAACAATATGCTAAAATTTTCCGTAGTTAAGAAGCGGTTAAAGAGGAAGACACGAGAACGAAATTTCAATAATATTATAGTAAGTGTTTAATTAAATTAAAGAAAAAAGATGAAAAAATTCACCACGTTGATCTTCGTTTCTATGCTAGGAGGATTCCTTACCCTGGGATCTTATAAACTTATGTTCGAGAATGAATCTATTGTTACAATGGGCCGGGATACTATTAGCGAAAGCGCGAATATTCTACCCGTTTCTTATGACTCCCGCGTGTACGGAACAAATGTAGATTTTACCGAAGCGGCAGAAAAAACGGTTCATGCCGTAGTACACGTTAAGAACGTTGCCAATTTTAACAGGGAATCCAGTCCCTGGGATTTTTATTCCAGAGGAGGAAATGGAAAAGCCTTGAGAGGTGCAGGTTCCGGAGTTATCATTACACCCGATGGTTATATAGTAACTAATAACCATGTTATTGATGGAGCAAGTGAAATTGAGGTTACATTAAATAATAATCAGACATATAAAGCTGAAGTAATTGGAACCGATCCAAAAGCAGATATTGCTTTAATAAAAGTAGACGGTAAAGATCTTGACTATATTCCTTTTGGTAACTCAAATAATATGAGAGTAGGAGAATGGGTACTTGCCGTAGGTAATCCTTTTAACCTTACCTCTACTGTTACCGCAGGGATTGTTAGTGCAAAAGCACGGGATCTTGCCACCAATATGGGGCAACCACAATCATACATTCAAACCGATGCAGCTATTAACCCGGGTAACAGCGGTGGAGCATTAGTGAATATTAATGGAGAATTAATTGGTATTAATACAGCTATTACTTCCCAAACCGGAAGTTATGTGGGATATGCCTTTGCAGTGCCATCCAATAATGCCCGTAAGATTGTTGAGGATATTCTTGAATATGGAAATGTTCAGCAGGGAATTTTAGGAATTAGAGGAAGTGATGTTAACACCGGGATTGCTAAGCAACTTGAATTAAAAGTACCACAGGGTGTCCTGGTAGGTGATGTGGATTCCGGTAGTGGAGCAGCGATGGCTGGTATAAGAGAAGGTGATGTTATTAAGCAAATTGATAATATTGAAGTAAGAAAAATGTCTGATCTTACGGGTTATATAGGTTCAAAACGTCCTGATGATGTTGTGAAGGTAAAAGTGATTAGGGATGGAAGGGAAAGAAACCTGGAGGTTAAGTTAACAAAGTATGAAGCTTATGCAATTACCCCTATTGGCCTTGAAGTTACAAATGCATCAAAAGAAGAACTTCGGGAATCGAAAGTTTCTAAAGGCGTAAAAATTAGCCGGGCTTTAAAAGGGGATCGTTCTACAATGGCTCTGGTTGGAATAATTATCACAAAAATTGATGATTATCCTGTTGGAGATATCGATGATGTAAAGAAGATCATTAATTCTAAAGATGCTTCAGAACCCGTTAGTGTAACATTTGTAAACAGAGAAGGAAAAGAACAAACCTTCATTTGGAGGTAAAAAACCTTATAATTTATTACTTAACCCACTGTCCTGACAGTGGGTTATTTTTTTCTTAAATTTCTTTACGAAAACGTTTGAAATCAATACTTTTGCACCAAATTTTAAAACGCTTTACAACCTTAATCAAACAATAATGGGATTTAACGAAGTTTACGAAAAGGAACTTTCTTTTCAGGCTGATCGCCGACGTGCATCTGTAGAATTTATAAAAATTGTTAGCGACTTGTGGTATGACAAGTCCATAGAATTAGTTCTGTTTAGGAACCAGTTAATTAATAGAAATGTCAGCGATATTTTAAATCTTCACGAATACGCAGGAGAATTTGTTGAAAAACCAATTTCCATTTTTGATTCTGTTGAAATCGCACAGGCAATTAAAGATCTGGATTTACCTCCTGCAAAACTGGATATAGGTAAATTAACTTATGAGTATCATCTTGAGGACGTAGAATATCACAATGCGAAATCATTTCTTTCCGGAAAATTAAAAGAAGCTAAGGATTTTAGAGAAGTAACACCAAAAGATGTTGTACTTTACGGATTTGGCCGAATTGGTAGACTACTTGCCAGAGAGTTAATGACCCGTACCGGAAAAGGAAATCAATTAAGATTAAGAGCTATAGTTACAAGGGGAAAAATTGATTATACAATCCTTGAAAAGAGAGCTTCTCTTCTAAAAAATGATTCGATCCACGGAGATTTTTCAGGAACAGTAACTATTGATGAAAAAAGATCTGCTCTTATTATTAATGGCACAACGGTACACATGATTTCTGCAGATGCTCCCGAAGAAATTGATTATACTCAGTACGGGATCGAAGATGCTCTTATAATTGACAATACAGGAGCGTTTAGAGATAAAGATGCACTAAACAGACATTTATCAAGCAAAGGGGCTTCTAAGGTTTTATTAACTGCGCCGGGAAAAGGTATTCCAAATATTGTTCACGGAGTAAATCATAAAGATTACAATCCTGATGATTCTGACATTTTTTCAGCTGCCTCTTGTACTACAAATGCTATTGTTCCGGTTTTAAATGCAATTCAAAGTACCCTGGGAGTCGACCACGGCCATCTTGAAACGATCCACGCCTATACAAATGACCAGAACCTGGTTGATAACATGCACAGCAAATATAGAAGAGGACGTGCTGCGGGATTAAATATGGTAATAACCGAAACAGGTGCTGGAAGAGCAGTGGCAAAAGCTCTTCCTGTTTTTGAAGGAAAATTAACCTCTAATGCTATCCGTGTTCCGGTGCCGAATGGTTCTTTGGCAATTTTAAATCTTCAGGTTGAAAAATCAACAAGTCTTGAAGAGGTAAATAACATTATGAAGAAGTTTGCTTTAGAAGGAGAAATGGTTGAGCAAATTAAATATTCATTAGATAATGAATTAGTCTCTACAGATATTGTTGGCTCCTCGGCTCCATCAATTTATGATAGTAAAGCCACCATTGTTACTGAGGATGGAAAAGGAATAGTTCTTTATGTATGGTATGATAACGAATTTGGTTACAGCCAGCAGGTAATCCGCCTTGCTAAATACATTGCCAAAGTAAGACGATTCTCCTATTATTAGTAGAAAGAAAAAAGCAGCTAAAGCCCACCCTTGGTGGGCTTTTCTTTTGGGAATGTTTTAACTAAATAGATAAAGAGTTATCTCCAATTTTGTATAAATCTCCCGTTATGGATACCACTGAAATAAAATCCAGGTTAATTTTAAAAAGGTATGCCATTCCTGCAATTATACTTCTGGCACTAATAATTGGAAGACTTCTACTACCTTATTTTTTAAAGAAATATGTAAACAAAACCCTTAATGAGATTCCCGGCTATGAAGGGTATGTGACCGATATTGATGTTAGTTTACTTCGGGGTGCCTATGTAATTGAAGGACTTGTTCTTAAAAAAGAAAACAGCGCGTCAAAAAATCCCTTACTAAGTTTTGAAAAATCAGATATTTCTATAGAATGGAAATCTCTTTTTAAAGGAAAGATTGTAAGTGAAATTATCTTGCATAGCCCAGAATTTTATTATGTTTTCGAAGATCAAACAGGAGAAACAGAG
>CAZXEY010000016.1:0-30194 GCA_964639695.1 uncultured Antarcticibacterium sp.
ATAAGTACGTTTGCATCCACAGACATACCTATTGTTAAAACTATACCCGCAATTCCAGGTAAAGTAAGTACCGCTCCCAGACCGGCAAGTATTCCAAATATAAACAAGATGTTTACTGCTAGTGCAACATCAGCAAATACTCCTGCTTTTCCATAGTAAAAGATCATCCAAATAAGCACAAAAACCAAAGCAATTATAAAAGATAGTAAACCACTGTCTATGGCTTCCTGACCAAGAGACGGCCCTACTATTTCACTTTGTATGATATCTGCTGATGCAGGTAACTTACCTGCACGTAATACGTTTGCTAAATCCTGACCTTCAGTAATACTAAAAGTTCCGGTAATTTCACTTCTACCACCACTTATTGGTCCTGTAGAAACCGTAGGGGCTGAATAAACAACATTATCAAGAACAATCGCAATATTCCCTTGTTCAGAATAAGCCTGCCCTGTCATTTCCTCCCAAATCTTAGCTCCTTTACCATTCATTTGCATTGAAACAGCAATCCTTCCCAACTGGTCGTAAGTTTGCTGAGCATCTGTAATTACATCTCCCGTTAATGAAGGGGTATTTTCCCTGTTTCCTCTTAAAGCATATAATTCTACAAAATTATCTTTTGGGACTCCCCATGCAAATTCAGCATAACGAACATTGGCCGGTAATAATGATCTTACCTGTGGCCTGTTTAAATATTCTCTAACCTGTGCAGTATCTGAAGCTTTGAAAGTAGCCAAAACAGGACCTCCCTGGAATCCCGGAGAAACCATTTTTTCAAGTAAGGGATTATTTCCTGTTTGTTGGGCTGTTGCAGTATCTTCAGCACTGGCAAGTAAAGCTTCAATCTCATCAGCTTCCTCAGTGGAAGCTAAAGAATCGGTTGCTGTAGTATCTGCAACCTCAGTGGTTGAAGTTTCTCTTTTATTAGATTCAGCAATAACACGATCTGCCTCTAAAAGAAAATTCCCAAATTCATTATTTTTGTGAACAAACCAAAATTCAAGCTGAGCAGTGCTTTGCAATAATCCCTTTACTCTGGAAATATCTTTAGCACCTGGTAGTTCAACCAGAATTCTCCCTGAATTTCCAAGACGCTGAATATTAGGTTGAGTAACACCAAATTTATCTATACGCTTTCGAAGTACTTCAAAAGCAGAAGTAATTGATTCATTAACTTTTTCCCGAATTACAGGTTCCACCTGAGCGTTGGTCATATCAAAATTGACCTGATCGCTTAAGGTTTTGTTAGCAAAAATATCGGGAGAAGCTAATCTTGCTCCTTCTATTTCATTAAACGATTCAAAGAAAAGATCGATAAAGTTTTCCTGACTATCTTGTTGAGCAGCTTCAGCCTGAGCGATAGCTCTGTTAAAAGCCGGATCCTGACTGTTATTTGCCAGTCCCCGAAGAATATCTTTAACCGAAATTTGAAGAATTACGTTGATTCCCCCTTTTAAATCGAGTCCTTTGTTTAGTTCTCTTTCCTGAGCCGTATTATAGGTAATCCCGGCAAAAATTTCATTGTTCCCTATCGAATCAAGATAGCGCTCTTCTACTAGTTCTCTTTTGATCGAGTAGTTTTCGACAGTAGCCGGTACTTTCGTTTCAGCGAAAGCTTCTGCATCATTCTGTACATTATTGGCTATGAATGTAAATGAAAGTTGATAAATACATACTAAGCCAAATAAAATAGCAAAAACCTTGATCAGTCCTTTATTCTGCATTATTCCTTATTATTTAGGTCATTTTATAAAACGGACAAATATAGGACTTCATAATTCAAATCCCAATATTTTTTTTTTGAAAAATTTAACTTTTAGGCATATAAAAAGCCGCATTCTCTGCGGCTCTTTATATCTTGATTATAAGCAAGTTATAAGTTTAAGTTTTTGAATTAAATCTCTAAAAGATCATTCGTTTTCTTTACTCCTTCTGCACTTTCCTCCATCTTGGCTTTTTCGGCTTCATCCAGTTCTATTTCAACAATCTTCTCAAGACCATCTTTTCCTAATATAGCAGGAACTCCAATACAAAGATCATTTAAACCATATTCTCCTTCAAGAAGGGCCGAACAAGGAAACATTTTTTTCTGATCACAAGCAATTGCCTGTACCAGAGATGAAACGGCAGCACCCGGGGCATACCATGCACTGGTACCTAATAATTTTGTCAAGGTAGCCCCTCCTACTTTGGTATCTTCACTCACCTGTTCTAATCTTTCCGAAGATAAAAAAGCAGAAACAGGCACAGAATTTCTTGTAGCCAGTCTTGTTAATGGAACCATTCCTGTATCACTGTGACCTCCAATTACCATCCCGTCCACATCTGATGGTGGGCAGTCTAACGCCTCGCTTAATCTATATTTAAACCGGGCACTGTCTAATGCGCCCCCCATACCTATAATCCTGTTCTTTGGCAAATCTGTGGTTTTATGCACTAGATAAGTCATCGTATCCATAGGATTACTTACTACTATCATTACCGTATCTGGAGAATGCTTAATTAAATTGGAAGAAACTTCTTTAACAATATTAGCATTGATGCCTATTAATTCTTCCCTGGTCATTCCCGGTTTACGTGGTATTCCACTAGTTATAACAACTACATCGCTATTTGCTGTTTTTGAATAATCATTAGTAGAACCTGTAATTTTAGTGTCAAATCCATTAAGGGTAGCAGTTTGCATAAGATCCATGGCCTTTCCTTCTGCAAATCCTTCTTTAATATCTAAAAGAACAACTTCTGAAGCGAAATTCTTTAAAGCAATATACTCTGCACAACTGGCACCAACGGCACCTGCACCTACGATAGTAACTTTCATTTTATGATTTTTTTATTTTTATAATAGTCTTTGCGAATTTACAAATTTAGAATAGCTTTTATAATAAGGAATGGTTAAAGTCACCCTTATATCCTGTAGTGAATGCCGAGATTTGCATTAAAGAAGTTACTCGCTGTCAACATAGTGCTTATTTTAAATTTGCCAGCATAATAATTAAATCCTACATCACCTTTAAATTGGGTTCCATTTCCACTTATTCCCGTAAGAGCCTCGTTTAAACGGCCAAGTTCACTGCCCCCGCCACCAACTTCGTAGTTGAAATTAGAAGCCGTTACACCTAAAGCACCAAAAACTTCGAAGGAACCATATAATTTTGAGCCTAAAGCCTGGAACAACCAAAGATCTGCATTTACATTGATTTGGTTTAACATTAGAACTACCGGAATAGAAATTTGGTCAAGAGCATAGTCTGCCTTAAAATTACTATAGGTTACTGCAGCCGAAAATTGAAAATCCTCCTTATTAAATCTTCGCTCGTAATATTGAGTAAAATTGTGTTTAAGGCCAATACCATAGGTGCTAAAATTAACATCATTTACAGTAACTGAAGGAAGAAATCTTACAGCAACTTCGGTAGAATAAGGTAGCCCAATAGTAACCTGGGGGAATGGGTGAATTACCACGCTTTTATCCAAACCATCTATAGCATCAAAATTAAACGGGAGAGTTTCCATTCCTCCAGTCAATGGATTTTCAAACGTAAGTTCCCCTTCAAAAACAACATCTGTTTCGCCACCAAAAACGGTTGGTAATACTGCATTTTCCCCATCCTGAAACCTTAGAATTTGGAATTCACGACTGGAAGTAAATTTATTTTGTTTTTGACTGGGAATAAAAAGAGCATTTCCATGCAGGGAAACTTCAAATTTCCATTTACCTAAAGTAGTTCCCGATGTGAACCAACCTGCACTGGATTGCAAAGCAGCTCCTTCTGCTCCCGGAGCAGCAAATTTATCTGCAACAAGTAACATATCACTTATCAGCTTTTGCTCATCTGACTGGGCAGAAACTAGCTGAATTCCCAAAATGAAAATTAAAATCGGGAGAAAAAGAAGGTTTTTTTTCAATTTTTAGATTTTAGAGTTTTTATTATTCTTCAGAAAATTTAATATAAGAAAGCCCACAATTAGTGGGCTTTATTTTTTTGCAATTATTAAACGTCTATGTTGGCATAAACGGCATTTTTTTCAATAAACTCTCTTCGCGGCGGCACTTCATCTCCCATTAACATAGAAAAGATCCTGTCAGCTTCGCTGCTGTTATCTATATTAACCTTTCTAAGTTTCCTGAACTCCGGGTTCATTGTGGTTTCCCAAAGTTGCTCAGCGTTCATTTCTCCAAGACCTTTATACCGCTGGATCTGCACTCCACCGTTAAAGCTCTCGGCAATGGCATCACGTTCTTTATCACTCCACGCATATTGTTTCTTTTGTCCTTTTTTCACGAGGTACAGCGGCGGCGTAGCAATGTAAATATGCCCATTTTCCAAAAGCTCCTTCATATAACGATAGAAGAAGGTTAAAATTAAGGTTTCAATATGGCTACCATCCACATCGGCATCACACATAATTACTACTTTGTGGTAACGAAGCTTCGAAAGATTTAGCGCTTTGCTATCCTCTTCAGTCCCAATAGTTACCCCAAGAGCAGTATAAATATTTTTAATTTCTTCGTTGTCAAAAACTCGGTGGGTCATAGCCTTTTCAACATTTAGAATTTTACCTCTAAGCGGAAGAATTGCCTGGAAATTCCTATCACGGCCTTGTTTGGCTGTTCCACCCGCCGAGTCTCCCTCGACTAAATACACCTCACATTTTGAAGGATCCTGCTCAGAGCAATCAGATAATTTTCCAGGTAAACCACCTATACTCATTACCGTTTTTCTCTGCACCATCTCTCTAGCTTTTTTGGCAGCGTGACGGGCTTGTGCAGCAAGGATAACTTTTTCAACTATAATTTTAGCATCACCCGGATTTTCTTCCAGGTAATTTTCCAACATTTCAGAAACAGCCTGCGAAACTGCAGCTGTTACTTCCCTGTTACCTAATTTGGTTTTCGTTTGACCTTCAAATTGCGGCTCTGCAACTTTAACTGAAATAATTGCAGTTAAACCTTCTCTAAAATCATCTCCTGTGATCTCAAATTTCAGCTTATCCAGCATTCCAGATGCATCAGCATATTTCTTCAATGTGGTGGTAAGACCTCTTCTAAATCCCGAAAGATGGGTACCTCCCTCGTGGGTATTAATATTGTTTACGTAAGAATGAAGGTTTTCATTGAAGGAGGTATTATAAACCATCGCTACTTCTACAGGAATATCATTTTTCTCCCCTTCCATAGAAATAACATCAGCAATAATAGGCTCTCTGTTACCGTCTAAATATTTTATAAATTCTTTTAATCCTTCTTCTGAATGAAAAGTTTCAACAGCATAGCTACCATCCTCATTTACCTGCCTTTCATCAGATAAATAAATAGTGATCCCTTTATTTAAATAGGACAATTCACGCATACGGCTGGCCAGGGTATCGTAATTATAATCTACCGTTTGCTGGAATATTCCTGGATCTGGTTTAAAAACCACTACCGTACCGCTTAGTTCTGTTTCCCCAACCGGCTTAACAGGATACAAAGGCTTTCCATAAGCGTACTCCTGCTCCCATATTTGGCCATCGCGATATACTGTGGCTTTCAGGTTTTCAGAAAGAGCGTTCACACAACTCACCCCTACCCCATGCAATCCTCCGGAAACTTTATAGGAATCCTTATCAAATTTACCTCCGGCTCCTATCTTGGTCATTACAACCTCAAGTGCAGAAACACCTTCTTTCTTATGCAGATCTACAGGAATCCCCCTCCCGTTATCCTCTGTTCTTACTGAACCATCTTTTAAAATTGTGACTTTAATCGTATCACAATGGCCAGCCATGGCCTCATCTATAGAATTATCAACTACTTCATAAACCAGGTGGTGTAATCCTCTTACACCTGTATCTCCAATGTACATGGAAGGTCGCATACGCACATGCTCCATTCCCTCCAGCGCCTGAATACTGTCTGCGGAATAATTATGTTTCTTCGCTTCTTCGCTCATATTATAATTCTGTTAAAATTTGTCATTTTATACAACAGACAAATATAACAAAACCCTTACTCCTATTAGCTTGATGCGCACATATATACCCTTAAGTTATTAACAATCTTTGTGAAAAAGAAGCTAAAATTACATTGTGATTTGCTTTTCTTTTAGTTCCTGTTGAAATTGCTTCTTTGCAACGTGTGAAGTATTTGCCCTACCACTTGGATCTAGGTCTTCCTGCCATTTTGGAACCCATCTTTTTACAGATTTTGCCGCACATTCCTGAGGGAAATGTCCATGGAAGATCTCCCGATAAAAATAGGCTTCTTTGGTCATTGGAGTATTAACAGGATATTTTAAGGAGGCCGTTTCCATTTCTGTATCACTAATTTGCAAAGTCGCATATTCAATTAAACTGTCGATCCAGCTATAGCCAACCCCATCACTAAATTGCTCCTTCTGCCTCCAAAGCACTTCTTCTGGTAAAAAAGGATCTTCAGGAGTATCAAAAGCTTTTCTCAAAATGTATTTTTCTATTCCGGAATGGGTTTTGGGCATTTTATGAACCGGGTCGATTTCTATGGCTGTTTGCAGGAAAGATTTGTCCAGAAATGGAACCCTTGCCTCCAACCCATGGGCCATTGTAGATTTATCTGCACGCAGGCAATCTGCTGTCGATAACCTTCGGACTCTTCTTATGGTTTCTTCCTGAAAATCTTTTGCTGAAGGTGCATTCTTAAAATACAAATATCCTCCAAAAATTTCATCGGCTCCTTCTCCAGATAGTACCACTTTCACCCCTTTATCGGTAATAGCTTTAGATAAAAAATACATGGGTGTGCTGGCTCTTACTGAAGTTACATCGTAGGTCTCCAGATGCCAGATAAGCTTTTTAATTATCGCTATTCCTTCTTCAATTGTAAAATAAATTTCGTGATGGTCGGTACCTAAAAAGTCAGCGACTTTTTGTGCTGCAACAAGATCTGGAGCCGTTGGGTCAAGGCCAATAGAAAAAGATTTCAGGGTCTTACCACGTTCTTTTAAAATCCTCGCTGCAATAGAAGAAGTTAAAGAAGAATCCAATCCCCCACTTAGTAATACACCCAAAGGAACATCAGACATTAACCTTTTTCTCGTAGCAGCAATTAAGGCTTCTCTTATTCTTGCAAGATCAGCTTCTTTTGTACAAGTTTCTTCTTTATACCACAAAGGCTTATAATACTGAACAAAACCAGTAGTTGGAGTGTAATAATAGCCTGGAGGAAAGGCTTCAAATTCCACACATTGATCGGCAAGAACTTTCATTTCACTTGCAAACCATAAACCTCCGGTTTCGTCTTTGCCATAATAGAGAGGCTTTACGCCTATAGGATCCCTGGCAGCAATAAAATCTTTACCATCTACAATGACAAAAGCAAAATCCCCATCAAGTTTATCTAAAAATCCATAGCCGTATTTCTCATATAAATGAACTATAACTTCAGAATCCCCTGTGGTTCTGAACTTTCTCCCTTTTAGTTCCTTTTGCTTAAGGGCTTCAAAATTATAGATTTCGCCGTTATGGATCATCCAGGCTGTACCTGTTCCCTGTATAGGTTGTTTTCCGGTTTCCAGATCCATAATTGCTAACCGCTCGTGAGTTAGTATCGACCCGGATGAGGTAATGTGTAAATCACTTTCATCGGGGCCCCTGTGACCCATTCTTTTAGACAACTCCTTTATTTTACCGGGCTCAAGTTTTGAACCTATAACTGCTAATATTCCGCACATAATTCTTCTTTTTAAATTAAAACTGATAAGCAAATATTGCACTATGGCTTCAATTAAGGAATCAATTTATTTATATTGCTTACATATGAAAACTAAATCTATTGTTTTTAAAATTATTTAAAAGATTTTTAAATGATTTCATGCCTATTACTTATACCTGTAAACTTAAATTTTTAACAGAATTAAAGGAACTGTTAACACCTTGGAATTAACGGAAATAGTACCTTTAGATTGAATTTTAAAAATCACCTATATGAAGCGTATATTAATTTTTGCTGTTATGGCACTTTTCACTTTTCAGGCTGAAAAAGTAGTTGGCCAGGAAACTCCGCAAAATGGACCCAATTTCCCCAAAATAGACGCCAGTCCTATGGACCTGGTGCTTTACAAGAATAAGGATGAGGATGCTGTTGCGAGGGTAATTTATAGCCGACCTCAAAAGAGAGACCGCGAGGTTTTTGGAAAACTGGTTCCTTATGGACAGGTTTGGAGAACAGGAGCTAACGAAGCAACAGAACTTACTTTATATAAAGATATGAAAGTAGGAGATGCAGTAGTGGAGGCAGGCACCTATACCGTTTATACTATTCCCGAGCAAAATGAATGGACTGTGATCCTTAATAACAGAGTTCATACCTGGGGAGCTTATGAGTATACAGACAAGGAAGATCTTGTAAGGATAAAAGTCCCTGTTAGAAAATCACCAACAACTATAGAATCTTTCTCAATGGCATTTGTTCCAAAAGAAGACGGTGCAAATCTATTAATGGGATGGGACGATCGTTATGTTGAAGTACCATTTAAATCGGTTAATTAGAAAGTTAGATGAAACTAAATAAAAAAAGGAGCTTTAAAAAAGTTCCTTTTTTTTATGGAATATTTAAATATTTATGAGTTTGAAGTGAAACTTTCCACTTAGGGTTTTTCATAACGTAGTCTACGATTAAGGGAATCATTTTATCTCTTTTACTCCACTCGGGCTGGAGATATAAAATACAATTATCATTTACAAGCTCTGCCTGCTCTTCGGCAAATTTAAAATCGTGCATATTAAAAATAATTACTTTCAATTCGTCAGCAGCCGCGTATACCTCCGCCGTTGGAAGTTTTATTTTCTTGGGTGATAAGCAAATCCAATCCCAGGACCCGCTTAATTCATAAGCTCCTGAAGTTTCAATATGGATCTTACAATTGTTATCCTTTAGAAGATTCGTTAATGGTGTCATATTCCAGGTTAAGGGTTCCCCACCCGTTACAACAACTGTTCTACTATATTCTACTGCGTCCTTTACAATTTTTTCTATAGAAGTAGGAGGATGAAGATCGGCATTCCAGCTTTCTTTTACATCACACCAATGGCAACCAACATCGCAACCACCTACCCTTATAAAATAAGCTGCAGTCCCTTTATGGAAACCCTCTCCCTGTATCGTGTAAAATGCCTCCATTAAAGGAAGCATAACTCCCTCATCTACTAATGTTTGTGTTTCTTTCGTAATCATAGCCTGCAAAGATAATGAATATCATCAGGTAAACCGAATAACACCTTTGGAATAAAATGTGATGATGAGGAGAAGTATTTCACCTTTTAATTATGATTATATACATTTAACTTGCATAAAAAATCAGCAAATGAAATTGAACGTTTTTAAGGTGCGCTTTTCCCTTCTGTTAATTATAATTTTTCCCCTCTTTTCAACCAGCTCCATCGCCCAGAATATTAATTCCATATTTGAAAAAGCCCCGGCATTTGATCAGGGTTTTTCTGGTCTCTATGTAAAGGATCTAAAAACAGGCGAGGTGATTTACGAGAGAATGGCAGATAAATATTTTACACCTGCTTCCAATATCAAACTGTTTACATTTTATACAGGGTTAAAAATTCTTGGGGATTCCATTCCTGCTTTAAAATATTGGACAAAGGATGATGCATTAATTTTTACTGGAACGGGAGATCCCTCCTTTCTAAATCCGGAATTACCGGTATCGAACGTTTTTGAGTTTCTAAAAGATGGCCCTGATAAGTTATATTATTTGCCGTCAACCTCATCTGATGAACCTTATGGCCCTGGATGGGCCTGGGATGATTACAATTCCTCCTATTCTCCTGAACGTGCAGATTTTCCAATCTATGGGAATTTGGTAACCTTCAGCTTTTTCTCAAATAGAAAGCCTCCTTTTGTAACCCCGGGTGTGTTTAAAGATTCCATAAAAGTGAGGGAGTTTGACGGTACCATCAAACCGGGTATTAACAGGGACCTCAACACCAATATTTTCAGATATCAAAATATTGAGGCACTGCCAAAATATCACGCCCAAAAATTACCTTTTAAATATTCTCATGAATTAATGGTTAAATTATTAAAGGACACTCTTAATAAGGAAATTGAAATTGTCAAGGCGCTTCCTAAGGATACAGGAGATGCGTCAATTATATATAGCCTACCTTCAGATACTTTATACAAAAGAATGCTTCAGGAAAGCGACAATTTTATTGCAGAGCAGCTTCTTATTTTAAGTGCTCAAAAAAATTCAGGATCTCCTAAAGCTGACAATATTATAAATTATATGCAGAAAAATTATCTAAAGGATTTGCCAGATAAAGCTTATTGGGTAGATGGATCTGGCTTATCACGTTACAATTTAGTAACCCCAAGATCTATGGTGAAGTTGTTGGAAAAAATTTATGAAGAAGTCCCGCAGGAAAGATTATTTGAGCTATTAGCTATAGGCGGTAAAGCGGGAACCATAAAGTATAATTATTGGGCCCCAGAGCCTTATATTTTCGCCAAAACGGGAACTTTACTTCATAACCACAGTATGAGTGGATATTTAACAACGAGGTCGGGCAAGGTTTTGGCATTTAGTTTTATGAATAGCAATTATCCCGTCCCAACCCGCGAAATAAGACAGCAGATGGAAGTGATCTTACGGGAGATCTACAAGAATTATTAATTGTGGTCTTCAGAAGAAAATAATAATAAATGTTAAATTAGGAACCTTATCTTACAGTAATCAGAAATGGAAAGAAGAAAATTTTTAAGAAATATTGGAACAGGGGGGTTAGCCTTAAGTATGCCTGCATTTGCAGTTTCTTTTCCATCTTCTGATGATTTAACACAGGAAGTAATCCTTCCGAAGAAATTATCCTTAGGAGACACTATTGGCATTGTAAGCCCTGCAAGTGCAATTTATGAGACAGAACCGTTTGAGGTGGCGGTGGAAACTTTTGAAGCAATGGGTTTGAAGGTAAAACTAGGCTCTTTCGTTAAAAGCCGTTATGGACATTTAGCGGGAACAGATGAAGAACGAGCTGAAGAACTTAATGAAATGTTCCGGGACCCTGATGTTGATGCAATAATAGCCTTACGTGGAGGATCTGGTGCGGCTCGTATTTTAGATCAAATAGATTATGAAGCTATCAAAAAAAATCCGAAAATATTTATAGGCTATAGCGACATAACAGCTTTACATCTTGCAATTTTTGCCAAAACGGGCCTTGTTACCTTTCATGCCCCTTTAGCAGTTTCTTCCTGGAACAACTTTAGTTATCCCATTTTTAAACGGATCTTATTTGATGGTGAAGCCTTATTGCTTGAAAACCCAAAAGGGACAAGAGATAGTCTCACCCAGGTAAAAAACAGGATTAGAACCATAACCCCGGGAACAGCTTCAGGAATTTTAATGGGAGGAAACCTTTCTGTTCTAACCGGACTCATGGGAACCCCCTATTTACCCGACTGGGAAAATAAAATTTTATACCTTGAAGATGTGGGAGAGAAAATTTATGCTGTAGACAGAATGATGTCCCAGCTAAAACTGGGTGGGGTGCTTGATAAGATTTCAGGGTTTGTTTTTGGAAAATGCAGCGATTGCGGTCCGGGAAATGGCTATGGCTCACTTACCCTGGAAGAGGTTTTGGATCATTATATTAAACCCCTAAACATTCCCGCCTTTACAGGCGCTATGATAGGTCACATTGATGATAACGCCACTATTCCCAACGGTTTAAAAGCAGAAATTAATGCAGGGAATGGAACTATTAAATTATTAACTCCCGCTGTAAAATAACACCCTCGATATGAGCAAAATCAAAGAATTCGAAGAGCAAATTATTAATGGTTATTCCACAAAAGGAGATCATATAATTTTAGGTGCAGCAATGCTGGAGGGCAAACCTTATGCACAGGCACAGGTAAGAGTTCCCTTAAAGACATTAAACCGCCACGGATTAATTGCCGGGGCGACCGGAACCGGAAAAACGAAAACTCTTCAAATTCTCGCAGAGAACCTTTCACTTAAGGGTATTCCCAGCTTACTTATGGATATAAAAGGGGATTTAAGTGGTATTGCGCAGCCTGCTGAAAAAAATAAAAAACTGGAAGAAAGGCATCAATTACTAGGGTTTGATTTTGAACCCAATAAAACTCCTGTGGAAATTCTAAGCCTTTCACAGCAAAAAGGAGTTCGTCTTAAAGCAACAGTAAGCGAATTTGGCCCGGTATTACTTGCGAGAATCCTGGATCTTACTGATGTCCAGGCGGGTGTCCTTGCTATAATTTTTAAATACTGCGATGACAACCACCTTCCTCTTTTGGACTTGAAGGACCTAAAGAAGATCATCCAATTTTCTACAGAAGATGGAAAGCAGGAATTTGAAGAAGAGTATGGTAGAATATCTAAAGGATCCACGGGCGCAATTCTTCGAAGCATTGTCACTTTGGAACAACAGGGCGCAAATTTATTTTTTGGTGAACCTTCTTTTGATGTACAGGATCTATTAAGAAAAAATTCTGAAGGAAAAGGAATAGTAAACATTATTCGGTTAGACGATATACAGGACAAACCAAAACTGTTCTCCACTTTTATGCTCAGTTTACTGGCAGAGATCTACTCAACTTTTCCTGAAAAAGGTGATGCAGAAAAACCGGAATTAATATTATTTATTGATGAAGCTCACCTCATTTTCAAGGAAGCTTCGGGCGCTTTAATGGACCAACTCGAGAGTATCATAAAGCTTATAAGATCTAAGGGAGTTGGAATTTATTTCGTAACACAAAATCCAACAGATGTCTCCAAGGAAATATTAAGCCAGTTAGGATTAAAAATTCAGCATTCCCTCCGGGCATTTACTGCCAATGATAGAAAGGCTATAAAATTAACTGCAGAAAATTATCCTATTTCAGAATTTTATGATACCAAAGAAGTTCTTACTTCGTTAGGGATAGGAGAAGCATTAATTTCTGCCCTGGATGAAAAAGGACGACCTACACCTTTGGCTGCTACTATGCTGCGGGCACCAATGAGCAGAATGGATGTATTAACTCAGGCAGAAATAGATGAATTGATCAATTCTTCTTCTCTTAAACAGAAATACAACAGGGATATTGACAGGGAAAGTGCCTATGAAATTTTAACTCAAAAAATAGATAGAGCCAGCAAAGAAGAAGCTCTGGAGAAAGCAAAAGAGCAAAGAGAGGTAGTTCGCAAAACAACTACTTCCAGAAGTAGTTCAGGAAAAGCACAGGGAGCAATTGTAAAAATCCTTACAAGTGCTACTTTTATTCGGGGTGTAATGAGTATTTTAAATAAAGCACTAAAATAAATGAATTTGATTTATATGAAAAAATGGAGCCTGTTACTAACTTTATCAATTCTTCTCGCCTCTTGCGGAACGGATACCGATCCATTTTTAATAGACGCTAACCGCGTGGGCCCCTTAACTAAAGAAATTAAGATTAACCAATTAGATTCGGTTTTTGAAAAAGATTCAATTGTGCGTAACACCACCGGACAAAGATTTGCAAACGCGACCAGTGACATAGAAATTTTTGATAAAGAGGGTACTCCTCTTTTAATTTTAGAACCGGTCCAACAGTTTGATTCTACCAGTACTGTGGGCTATATTCAAATATTAGATCCCAGGTATGAAACCGCCAAAGGTTTAAATGTAAATAGCACATTTGGGGAGGTTGTGGAGAAATACCAAATTTCGAGGATCGAAAACACATTAAATTCTGCAGTAGTATTTCTTGATGAACTTAATTTGTACCTGACCATTGATAAAAAAGAACTTCCTTCCAATCTCAGGTTTGACACAGACACCAGAATTACAGCTTCTCAAATTCCTGATAATGCCAAGATAAAATATTTTATGATCAGCTGGTAATTACTAAGTTTCTAATCATCTTGCGTGTTTATTAAATGTTAATCCTTTTTTCTGTTAATTTTCTTTATATATCTTTATTGGATAACCAATAATTAAAGTTATGATAAAGATTGTTGCATTTATTTTGCTAATTGGAGGCGCTATCTCCTTAGTAATGGGAGTTTTAGGAATCTTTGGAAGCATAGCATTAATGATGAATCCATGGGCCCTTGCGATTATAGGTTTTATTTTTTTTATTGCAGGCATTTCCATGCTCAAGTACAGAAAGGACACAGATGAAGTAGCCGCAGAGAGGCATTAAGAGTTAAAAAGAATAATTTTAGAACTGCCGGCAATTGCCGGCAGTTCTTTTTTGGCTTTAAAATTTTATCTTTGAAAAAAAACAATGGAACAAACCAGGATCAATAAGTATTTAAGTGAAGCGGGATTTTGCTCAAGACGGGAGGCCGATAAACTTATTGAAAAAGGACGCGTGACCATAAACGGCAAAATTCCCGAAATGGGAACAAAAGTCTCCCCCGATGATATAGTTCGGGTAGATGGGAAAGAAATTTATAACGACCAGGAAAAACAGGTTTATATCGCATTCAATAAACCTGTTGGCATCGTTTGTACTACAGATACCGGAGTTGAAAAAGATAATATCATCGATTTTATTAACTATCCTTCCCGAATCTTTCCCATTGGTCGATTAGATAAAGCCAGCGAAGGCTTAATTTTTCTTACCAATGACGGTGATATTGTAAATAAAATTTTACGTGCACGAAATAACCATGAAAAGGAATATGTGGTAACAGTAGACAGGCCCATTACCTCTAATTTTATTAAAAGAATGTCATCAGGGATTCCTATTCTCGATACGGTAACGAAAAAATGTGAGGTCGAACGATTGGGAAATTTTGATTTCAGGATCGTTTTAACACAGGGTTTAAACCGGCAGATTAGAAGGATGTGCGAATATTTAAATTATGAAGTTACCAATTTAAAAAGGGTAAGAATTATGAATGTTCTTTTGGATGTTCCCGTGGGAGAGTGGAGAGATTTGACTTCAAAGGAATTATCAGAAATTCAAGCTATGGTATCAACTTCAGAGAAAATAGCACGCCCCCAAGAAATAAAAAAAACTTCCGCAGCTAAAAATTTCGAGGCTAAGAAAACATTAAGGAAATCTGCACCCGGCAGAAGACGAAATTCAGATCATCCAAATAATAACAAATCTTAACAGATAATTAGCGCCGTAAAGGCCAAAAAATTCACTATATCTTCATAATTTTAGGAAAATAAATTCCTCAATACATACATGAATAAAATTCAGCCTTTTCATTTAGCCATTCCGGTTAAATCCCTTGAAGAAAATAGAAAATTTTACAGAGACACTTTGGGTTGTGAAGAAGGACGCAGCAGCGATCACTGGGTAGATTTCAATTTTTTTGGACATCAACTGGTGATTCACGTTCAGGAATCAAGCGATTCTCCTGCAAAAAAAGGAAATCCTGTAGATGGAAAAGAAGTACCTATTCCTCATTTTGGAGTTGTTCTGGAATGGGAAGTTTTCAAAAAATTTTCCGAAGATTTAAAAAGTAAAAAAATCGATTTTGTAATTGAACCTTACATACGTTTTGAAGGTAAAGTAGGCGAACAAGCTACTATGTTTTTCAAAGATCCATCAGGGAATGCCCTCGAATTTAAAGCTTTTAAAGATATAGGACAGTTATTCGCTAAATAAATATGGATAAATTAAAGCCCTCTTTAGTACGACAACTATTCGTATTATTAGTTATATTATTTCTGGGGTTTTTAATTTTTTCTGAAGTCGTTCCCTATCTCTCAGGGATATTAGGAGCGATTACTTTGTACGTTCTTTTAAAAAGATGGATGAAAGTCCTGGAGGCTAAAGGTTGGAAAAAATCTTTAGCAGCAGCCTTTTTAATGGTAGCATCCTTCATTGGTATCTTAATACCGGTAGCTTTAATTGTTTTTATGTTGTCTTCCAAGATTGGAAAAGCGGTAGCAAACAGTGAAAAAGTTGTTGCGGCAGGACAAGAACAAATTAGTAAAATAGAAACCTATGTAGGTTATAATTTAAGCGAATCTGTAGACACAGCTGCAGTGACCGGTTGGATATCGACTAATTTACAATCCCTTGCGGGAGGCACCTTTACAGCCTTCATTGCTATTGGGATTATGTATTTTATGTTGTACTATATGTTGATGAACCGCACAAAAATGCAGGAGCTGCTTACTACCTATATTCCTTTGGATAAAGAGAATATTATACTTATCGAAAAAGAGAGCGATCTCTCTGTTCGATCTAATGCCTTAGGAATTCCATTGGTAGCAATATTTCAAGGAATAATTGCTTTGATAGGATATTTTATCTTTGGAGTACCTGAGCCTTTTTTCTGGTTCGCCATTACTGCCATAGGCTCTATGATTCCCTTTGTAGGTTCTGCTTTAGGAATAATACCGGTAACCTTACTTTTGGCTTCCCAGGGACAGGATTGGCAAGCGATAGGAATTTTAATTTATGGAGTTTTGGTAGTAGGATCCACAGATAATCTTGTAAGGCTTTACATCCTCGAAAGATTGTCCAGCGTACATCCATTGATTACGTTGTTTGGAGTAGTTGTAGGAGTTCCTTTATTTGGCTTTATAGGATTAATTTTTGGTCCTCTCCTAGTCTCCTTATTTTTACTTATATTAAAGATCTATAAAAAAGAGTACAGCAATGAAAATGATAATTTATAAATGATGAACCAAAAAGAAAAAGATTATGTTTAGCAAGAAAAGTAAAATAGACGAAGATTATGTTGAAGGAGAAATAGCAAAAGTAAGTGAGGACGATGTAGATGTTGTCATGGACAATCAGGATGCTATTGCCGATAAAATTGTTAACTCCAGTGTACTTAAAAAATATACAGAATTAGGGAAAGTAATGTATGGCATGCTCAAGGATTATAGAATGGGAGTTTATTCTAATGTGCCATGGTTCACCATTGCCGCTATAGCATTTGGATTGCTATATATTTTAAACCCCTTTGATATTATACCAGATTTTATTCCTGGAATAGGATATGTTGACGATTTTGCAGTATTAACCTTCAGCTTAAGGTTTATAGAAACTGATCTTCACAATTACCTTGACTGGAAATTAGAAGAACAGGACGGAGAAGAAATCGCCTAAAAAGATTTTAAAATGAAAATGTCCTTAAAATTTAAACTTTTGAGGGCATTTTTATTAAGTAAATTTTTCTAATCTTTTGCCTGGATCATTTTCCGTCGGTGATTTTCTCGTGCCAACAGGGTATTTTTTAGTAACATAGAAACCGTCATTGGCCCTACTCCTCCAGGAACCGGAGTAATAAAAGAAGCTCTTTTGCTTACATTATCAAAGTCTACATCCCCCTTTAAAATGTATCCCCTTTCTGCCTTCTCATCTGGTACCCGGGTAATACCAACATCAATGACCACAGCATCATCCTTTATCATTTCGACCTTTAAAAAGTCCGGAATTCCTACAGCTATAATTACTATATCTGCCTGTGAAATAATTTGAGTAATATTTTTAGTAAACTCGTGGGTTAAGGTAACTGTTGAATTTCCGGGAAATCCACTTCTTCCCATTAGAATACTCATGGGCCTTCCCACTATATGACTACGACCAATCACAACGGTATGCTTTCCTTTGGTGGGAATATCGTATCGCTCCAGTAATTCCAGGATTCCAAATGGAGTAGCCGGAATAAATGAAGACATATCCAGGGACATTTTTCCAAAATTGGTAGGATGAAAACCATCTACATCCTTCTCAGGATCTACCGCTAAAATAACCTTTTGAGTATCAATTTGAGGTGGTAATGGCAGCTGAACTATAAATCCATCAATATCATCATTTTGATTTAGCTCTTCAATTTTTGCCAGCAATTCAAGTTCACTAACTGTTGACGATAGCCTGTATAATGAAGATTCAAATCCTACTTTTTTACAAGCCTGAACTTTGCTGTTCACATAGGTTAAACTTGCACCGTCATTTCCAACTATGATCGCTGCCAAATGTGGAACTTTTTCTCCCCGGGATTTCATTTTTGAAACTTCTGCAGCTATTTCATCCCTAATATCGCTACTTGTTTTTTTACCGTCCAGTATTGTCATTAATGCTTGTAATTATATGGCAGATTATTTTTTATTTAAAAATTAAATAGAAACGAATGAATTACTTCATCCCATTCATCATTTGCATCATCTTTCTTCCGCCGCCACCTTGCATCATCTTCATCATTTTACCCATTTGGTTGAATTGCTTTAATAATTGGTTCACCTGTTGTACAGAAGTTCCAGATCCTTTTGCAATTCTTTTCTTCCTGTTGGCATTGATAACTGAAGGTGTACTTCTTTCTTCAGGAGTCATAGAATAAATTATAGCTTCCACGTGTTTAAACGCATCATCATCTATATCTACATCTTTTAGCATTTTACCGGCACCCGGGATCATAGCCATAAGATCTTTCATAGATCCCATTTTTTTAATTTGATGCAACTGGTTTAGAAAATCATCAAATCCAAATTGATTTTTTGCAATTTTCTTCTGAAGTTTCCTTGCCTCCTCTTCATCGTACTGTTCCTGTGCACGCTCTACAAGGGAAATAACATCTCCCATCCCCAAAATTCTGTCTGCCATCCTGGATGGATAGAAAACATCAATGGCTTCCATTTTCTCACCTGTACCAATAAATTTGATTGGTTTATTGACTACAGATTTAATAGAAATGGCAGCACCACCTCTGGTATCACCATCTAGTTTGGTAAGAATTACACCATCAAAATTTAATTTATCATTAAAGGCTTTAGCTGTATTTACTGCATCCTGTCCTGTCATAGAATCTACAACGAACAAGGTTTCGTGAGGTTGAATTGCACGATGAATATTTGCAATTTCTGTCATCATCGCTTCATCTACAGCTAAACGACCGGCTGTATCTATAATCACCACATTGTGACCATTTTGCTTGGCATGTGCAATTGCAGCCTGTGCAATTTTTACAGGATCCTGATTTCCTTCATCACTAAAAACCTCAACCCCAACCTGGTCTCCAACAACGTGTAACTGGTTAATTGCAGCAGGACGATATACATCACACGCAACTAAAAGAGGTTTTTTGGTTTTTTTATTTTTTAAATAATTTGCCAGTTTTCCTGAAAAGGTCGTTTTACCACTTCCCTGTAAACCAGACATAAGGATAATAGATGGAGTTCCGGAAAGGTTAATCCCGGCTGCTTCACCTCCCATAAGTTCGGTTAATTCATCCTTAACAAGCTTAACCATCAACTGGCCAGGCTTTAATGCTGTTAAAACATTTTGGCCTAAAGCTTTTTCCTTTACTTTACCGGTAAATTCTTTCGCTATTTTAAAGTTAACATCGGCGTCAACAAGAGCTCTTCTTACTTCCTTTAGTGTCTCTGCTACGTTAACTTCGGTAATTTGACCGTGTCCTTTTAAGACGTGTAACGCATTATCTAACTTATCGCTTAAACTATCAAACATAATCTTCTCTATTTAAGTGTGCCCAAGTGAGGCGAATGCAAATTTAATGATTTGAGGCTGAAGTGAAAAGTTTTATTTTGCAGCCGTAGAATTTAATATTTCATCTTGTTTTAATAAAAAAACATTTGTCCCACAGCAATACTTGTAAATTCCTGATTTTTTTGTTCCCCCTATGGGGGCCGGTTGGCTCTTACATCCTTTCGGGCACCTCTATTCCTAAAAGCCCAAAAGCAGATTTTATAACATCGGCAACTGCTTTTGATAAATAAACCCTGAATTTTTTTTCGTTTAGATCTTCAGTTCCAAGTATGGTAACATTTTGATAAAAGGAATTAAACTCCTTTACCAAATCATAAGTGTAATTGGCTATTAATGCCGGGCTGTGATTTTCGGCAGCTAACATTACTGTTTCAGGATAAAGCTGAAGCTGTTTAATGAGCTCCTTCTCCTTGGCATGCAATGAATATTCAAGGTTAAATTTAAATTCTTCAGACCGATCAAATTCCGCTTTTCTTAGAATGGATTGAATTCGGGCGTAGGTATATTGTATAAATGGCCCTGTATTTCCCTGGAAATCTACCGATTCTTCAGGATTGAAAAGTATCCTTTTCTTCGGATCCACCTTCAGAATATAATACTTCAACGCTCCAAGGCCGATTATTTTATATAATTCAGCTTTTTCTTCTTCAGAATATTCATCAAGTTTACCCAGTTCTTCAGAAATAGCTTTTGCTGTAAGCGTCATTTGCTCAATAAGATCATCGGCATCTACAACAGTTCCTTCCCTGCTTTTCATTTTACCACTGGGAAGATCCACCATTCCATAACTTAAATGATAAAGGTAATTTGACCATTCAAAGCCAAGTTTCTTCAGAATTAAAAAAAGCACTTTAAAATGATAATCCTGTTCGTTACCAACAGTATACACCATACCGTCAATATCAAAATCCTTTACCCGCTGGATCGCTGTCCCTATATCCTGAGTCATATAGACCGCGGTGCCATCGCTTCTTAAAACTATCTTTTCATCAAGACCCTCTTGAGTAAGATCAATCCATACACTACCATCTTCTTTTTTATAAAAAACACCTTTTTCTATTCCTTTCGCAACTACATCTTTTCCTAAAAGATAAGTGTCACTTTCGTAATAGTTCTTATCAAAATCGACTCCTAACGCATTGTATGTTTTTTCAAAGCCACTGTAAACCCAGCTATTCATTTTTTCCCATAGGGCAACCACCTGTGGATCATTCGCCTCCCATTTTAGAAGCATGGCTTTTGCCTGCTTTAAAATTTCGGCTTCATTTTTTGCTTCTTCTTCAGTCATTCCAGAAGCTGCTAGTTCAGCAACTTCTTTTTTGTATTCTTTATCAAAGATGACATAGTATTTCCCGACCAGCTTATCTCCTTTAAGACCTGTAGATTCGGGAGTTTCACCGTTCCCAAATCTTTCCCAGGCTACCATAGATTTACAAATATGAATTCCGCGGTCATTGATAATTTGCGTTTTATAAACTTTTTTACCGCTGGCCTTCAAAATTTCAGAAACCGAATATCCCAATAAATTGTTTCTGATGTGCCCGAGATGCAAAGGCTTGTTGGTATTGGGAGAAGAATACTCCACCATTATGGATTGGGAATCTTCACCTGCATCAAATCTTCCGAAGTTATTACTTTTAACTATCTCAAGAAAATCCTTTAAATAATATCCATCATTTAGAACAATATTTAAAAACCCCTGAACCACATTAAACTTTTCCACCTCAGCAATATTTTTCATCAGCTGCTCCCCTATTAGTTGTCCCAGCTGAGCAGGATTTGTTCTTACCTGCTTAAGCATTGGGAAGGTCACCAGGGTAATATCCCCTTCAAAATCTTTTCGTGTAGGTTGAAATTCAATATGTTCTATTGTGACTCCAAAGGCATTTTCTACAGCCATTTTAGCCTGTTGCTCAATGGTTTTTTGAATATTCATTTATCTTTTCCTTAAGTTCAACTTTGAGGCGCAAAGATAATAGAAATAAGTGGCTAGCGGTAAACCTTTGTAATCAAAACCTTATCTTTAAAAAAAAAGAAAATGCTACTGAATATTAGTTACAATCAACCTAAAGTCAGAGATCAAATTATTCAAGAGGTTGGTCCTCCTTTTACTCTTTTACAGCGTTTTAAGCTGAATGGCACGGGATCTCCAAAATTACATATTACTCACGCCAGTATGGACATTCACAACTTGTTGGTTTTAGACAACAATGCTAATGTTTGCAATATTGAAATGAGGCCTAATGGAATTATTGTAATGTTTAGATCTTTATTAGAAACCTACGCGCTTATTATCCCTTTTTACAAGTTGAATCTTTACAAAGGAAATTCAGAAGAATATTCTATTTACAGGGACCAATATTTCATAAAAGTAAGAGCAGATCAACCTGCAATTCATAAGTATATGATGAAAATTTTAAACTATAAAACCGATAATGCTCCAACACAAATCGAAGACCTTCCTTAACCCTGGTTTTACAAATGATTTAGATTACCTTAATAAGTTGACATTTCGATAAGATATCTTTAATTTTTCTTTTGAAGAGCCTCATCATCTTTGCTGCAAAAAATGGAACAACTTGTATATGTTTTTGCAGCACTATTTTCTGTAATCAATCCTTTAGGCACTGTGCCTGTTTTTGTAAGCCTCACAAAGGAAGATTCTACTGCAGATCAATCTAAAACAGCACTTTTAACATCTATAAACATTTTTGTAATTCTTGTTATTTCCTTTTTAACAGGTAAATATTTACTTCAATTTTTTGGGATAAGTATAAACTCTCTAAAAATAGCGGGAGGAATAATAATTGTTACCTCTGGATTTGCACTTTTAACAGGAACTTTTTCCAAGCATAAAGGAATGGAAAAAAAGAGGGTTAAGGAAGATGTACTAAAGCGGGAAGGAGTTTCTTTAACTCCGCTTGCAATACCTATGCTGGCAGGCCCGGGGTCCATTTCCTTATTAATAGGTATGTATCAACAGTACAACTTACTCGCAGAGAGAATAACCACTATTTGCTCAATATTGGCAGTTTGTTTTGTAACCTTCTTAATTCTTCGTTGTTCTCATTATATAGCAGGAGTTTTAGGAGCCTCAGGTATTAATGCAATTTCCAGAATAATTGGTTTTATAGTTATTGCAATTGGCATAGAATATATAAGTTCTGCTGTATTAATTATCTTAAAAATCTAACTACTTTCTTTGAAAAGCCAGGCCAGAAATTAAAGACAAAACCCCTAAACCTATAAGGGCTATAGATTGGGTTTTATCACCTTGTTTTTCGACCTTTATGGGACCGGCATTAATGGAAACTTCCGGAGTTAAAAGAGTGTAAAGTCCATAACCTACGCAAATTAGCCCCACAATTATCAATACTACTTTTAATGTGTTTTTCATAAAAGGATTTTGCGTGGGAAAAGTAGTAATTTATAAGTAACTTATACAAAAAAACATGAAAATCCTCCTTACGGGAGCCAATGGTTATATTGGCTTAAGGCTTTTACCACAACTTTTGGAACTGGGACACGAGGTAGTATGTGCTGTTAGAAATAAAAACAGGTTATCCTCCAATAAAGAGCTTCTTGAAAAGATTAAAATCGTAGAGCTTGATTTTTTAAAAGATTCCTCAGCTCCAGATTTAATTAAAGATATTGATGTTGCTTTCTATTTAATACACTCTATGACTGCTTCTACAAAAGATTTTGATGAAAAGGAGGCAAAAGCTGCAAATAACTTCAACAAAATTTTATCGGAAACATCTGTTAAGCAGGTAATTTTTTTGAGTGGAATTGTAAATGAGGAAGAGCTTTCTAAGCATTTAAAGTCAAGAAAAAAGGTAGAAGACATCCTGTACACAGGAAACTTTCAACTGACCGTTTTAAGAGCTGCCATAATTGTAGGCTCAGGAAGTTCTTCTTTTGAAATTATAAGAGATCTATGCGAAAAGTTACCCGTTATGATTACTCCCAAATGGGTTAAAACCAAATGTCAACCTTTAGCTATTAGAGATGTAATTAATTTTCTTACCGGTGTAATTGGAAATGAGAAATGTTATAACAAATCTTTTGATGTGGGTGGACCAGATATTCTTTCCTACAAAGAAATGATGTTACAATATGCCGAAGTTCGGGGATTAAAGCTCTACATTTTTGATGTTCCCGTCTTATCCCCTAAGATCTCTTCCTATTGGTTATATTTTGTTACTTCCACCTCCTATAAGCTGGCACTAAATTTAGTTGACAGCATGAAAGTAGAGGTAATTAGCCAGGATAAACGATTACAGGAAATATTAAACATGGATCCTATATCCTACAAGGAAGCCATTAAACTTGCTTTTTACAAAATTGAACAAAACCAGGTAGTGTCCAGCTGGAAAGATTCAATGAGTAGCGGGAGGTTTCGGAAAGAATTAAGTGAATATATCCAGGTCCCTACCTATGGGTGTCTAAAGGATGAACAAAGTATTAAAGTTGAAAATGCTCCTGCTGTTCTGGAAAGGATTTGGGCGATAGGAGGATTGAGAGGCTGGTATTATGGCAATTGGCTTTGGAAAATTAGAGGGTTTATAGATAAATTTTTTGGAGGAGTAGGATTAAGAAGAGGCAGAACCCATCCAACTGAGATAGCAGCAGGAGATTCCCTGGACTTCTGGAGAGTGTTGCTTGCTGATAAAGAAAAGAGAAGACTTCTTTTATTTGCTGAAATGAAAATTCCCGGAGAAGCCTGGCTTGAGTTTAAAATTGATTCTGAAGATGTATTACATCAAACAGCTACATTTCGGCCAAAAGGTGTGTGGGGCAGGTTATATTGGTATGCAATGTTACCTTTTCACTACTTTATATTTCAGGGAATGTTACGAAAAATAGGAAGCAAAACTGCTAATGGCTGAAATCTAGATAGAATCAGTTCATTTTTGTATGTTTTTTAAGAAAATTTTAATGGCATCCCTGCTGTATCTTTTTATATATTAGCGGCATCCCTATGCATCTGAATTTAATCCAGTATCACCTGAAAAAAAGAATTTTTATACTACTTGCAGGGATAATTTTAGCTGGTTTTTATTCTTGTCAAAAAGAATCTGATCAGATTAAAAATCCAACCGTTTATATAGAGAAAACTGAGGATGGTTATCGATTAATTCGCAACCAAAAACCTTTTTATATTCAAGGAGCCGCTGCAGGAAAAGAATATTTAGAGGAATTGAAAGAAGCAGGAGCTAATTCAGTTCGCATCTACGATACTATTAATTTAAAGAACACACTGGATAAAGCCCATGAATTAGGATTGGCTGTGGCTGTTGATATACCTCTTCCCAAATTTCATGAGGATCCGGAATTTTATGAAGACGATAAATTATTTATCCCTCTTAAACAAAGGGTTGAGAGAATTGTAAAACAATTCAAGGATCATCCCGCGTTGTTGTATTGGAACCTGGGTAATGAAATTTTTTATCCCTATTTTTACGAAACCACTGATTTTTTTGACAATTACAATACTCTTATTAATTTAATTCATGATATTGACTCCAATCATCCCATTACCACATCTACTATTGGAGCAAATAAGCTAAGGGTATTATCGATACACAGGAAAAGCCCTGATTTAGATTTTATATCTTTTAATTCGTTTGGAATTATAAGTCAATTTTCAAAAAAATTAAGCCCAATTTCCTTTATCTGGAATGGTCCCCATGTCATCACTGAGTGGGGAGTTAATGGCCCCTGGGAAGCATCTGTCACCTCCTGGAAGGCTCCAATAGAAGAAACAAGCACAAAGAAAGCCGAACAAATAAGAGAAAGGTATTTGAAATTTATAGAACCCCTAAAATCCGATAATTCTTTAGGTAGTTATATATTTTATTGGGGCAAGAAAAATGAAACTACCCCAACCTGGTTCAGTTTGTTCGGGGAAGATAAAGTTAAATCTCAGGCGGTGCATGAATTGACTCAAATATGGAAAAACAAGCAAGAAGGATATAAAGGGCCAGAAATTGAATATATTTTATTGAATAAAGCAGGAGCGGCTAGAAATATAATTTTATCTTCAAATTCAATGGTTGAGGCAACCGTTGTTATTCCAAATAAAGATCAGGATTTAAAATACCAGTGGGAAATTAGAAAGGAATCCTGGTTTTTATCTCACATAAGTGAAGTGATGTACTCATCCCCTATCGTTGTTGAAAAAAATTTTACTTTCAAAACTCCTTCTGAAGGGGGGCCTTACAGATTATTTCTTTACGCTTTCAACGAAAGTGAATATTATGCTACTGCTAATATTCCCTTTTATGTCCTAAATCCGGGAGATGGAGAATAAAATATTAGAACCTACTAAAAACGAATCACGGAATATCAAGTTTATGATACTTCTGGGGATCTTTAGTATTTTGTATTTTTTGTTATACTTTTTTCAACCTGAGCATACAGGCGACCCATTACTATTTACATTACTTACCATTGCAATTTTATATAGTGTTTTAAAGAAATTGTACATGTGGTACAACTACTCCAATATTACCATTCCTGTTAAACCAGAAATACTACCCGACTTCAAGGTTGATATTTTAACCACCTATTTCCCGGGAGAACCTTACCAGATGACTATCACCACACTGGAAGCTATTAACAAAATTACTTATCCCCACACCACCTATTTATGTGATGAAGGAAATGATCCCTTTTTGAAAAAATTTTGTAAGGAAAACGGAATTATTCACGTTACAAGGGATAATAGAATTAATGCTAAAGCGGGAAACATAAATAATGCCCTGGAGAAGCATGCAACAGGAGATATTTGTGTAATTCTTGATCCAGACCATATCCCAGAGCCACATTTTCTCGATTCTATTCTCCCCTATTTTGAGAATCCTGAAATAGGTTTTGTACAAATTGTACAATCCTATTATAACATTAAAGAAACTCTAGTTGCAAGAGGAGCTGCCGAACAAACTTTTCAGTTTTACGGACCAATGATGATGACCCTAAATGCCTATGGCGCTGTAAATGCAATAGGAGCAAATTGTGTTTTTAGAAGAACAGCTCTGGACAGTATAGGGGGACATGCTCCGGGCTTATGTGAAGATATGCATACTGCTATGCTGTTATATGCTGAAGGTTGGAAGGCTGTTTATGTTCCTGAAGTATTAGCAAAAGGCTTGGCACCATCAAATCTTACAAATTTTTTTAAGCAGCAATTAAAATGGTCCAGGGGAACCTTTGATCTTCTTGTAAATGTTTATCCAAAAATTTTCCATAAGCTAACCGGAAGACAAAAAATTCATTTTGGGATTCTACCTTTACATTATTTAGGGGGAGTAATAAGTTTTATTAATTTTCTTATTCCTGTATTGGCATTAATTTTTAGTACCACCCCGTGGAAAGGTAATTTTATTGATTTTGCCCTAGTCATTTTACCGGTATTATTCAGTTCTCTTTTAATTCGTACTTACATTCAAAAGTGGGTAATAGAAAAAAAAGAAAGAGGATTTCACTTAGTGGGTGGTCTACTGCACATCAATACCTGGTGGATCTATATGCTAGGTTTAATCTATACTATTAGAGGTAAAGATGTACCTTATTTACCAACCCCTAAAGAAGATGAATGGAACACAAACTTAAAAATAATTATTCCTAATGCAGTAGTAGCAATTATTTCTATTCTTGCAATAGTTTACGGTTTATATCAGGACCTTTCGCCATTTACCCTTTTGATGGCTGGTTTTGCTTTCTTTAATGCCTGCATCATGTTTTTTGGGATTTATATGACTTTTCGGGTAACCAACCGTAATAACATTCTTAAATCTGGTTTAAAAAGAAAGACTGTGGTTTCCCTTTATAACATTAAACTAAGAGCCTATCGAATAGCCAATGGGATTTTCAATTTTATAAGAAGGGTTGCTGCCCCCTTGTTACTATTACTTTTAATAACTGCGATGAACCTAAAGCAAAAAAATGATTTATCCCGATGGGAAAACATTGAATCTTCGTATTTTGAAAAAATAAATAATCAATATCTTGGCATTTTTCATCCTGTAGAAGAAAACGGAATTTCCGATTTGGAAGAAATAAACTTAGTTGAGAATATTCGCGATATTAATTTTGACATTATCTCCTTTTATCTTGCCTGGAATGAAGAGAGTTTAAAAAACTTTCCTCATAAACTAGTACAGTCGATTTACGAAAAAAATTCAATCCCTATGATCACCTGGGAACCATGGGCTTCTGGCTTACCAGTTTTAGACCCGTTGAATCAATTAAATAAGGAACAAAAAGTATTTAAGTATATAACTGAAGGATATTATGATGAATACATTAAAGAATTTGCCGGAATTTTAAAGTCATATGATAAGCCGGTTTTTTTGAGATTTGCTCATGAATTTGATAATCCTCAATATCCGTGGTCTTCGACTGGCGGCAATACTCCACAGGAATTTATAGCTGCCTGGAAACATGTGGTAAAACTCTTTAAAGAAGAAAATGCATACAAGGTCGTCTATGTTTGGAATCCCTGGAAATCTAGGGATATGACCCGTTACTATCCCGGGGATGAATATGTAGATTGGATAGGAATAACCGCCCTGAATTATGGCCCTTTGGCAGGCGAAAAGACCTATTATCCCTTTAAAGAAATATACGAGCCTTTTCATAAAAAATTTTCATCTTTTTCTAAAAAACCGGTTATGCTGGCAGAATTTGGATCTGTCAAATTAGGTAACAGGCAAACTGAATGGATTAAAGAAGCTGTAGAATTAATAAATTCTGATTACAAAGAAATTTCTGCCATTGTTGTTTTTAATAGTGCCGTAGATAAGAATATTCCAAATAATGACTGGTTTGATAATAAATATATTGATTGGACCATTAATTCCTTTGCTTTGATGAACGAAATTATGCCAGGGATGGATGTTAGAACTAATCTTCATTTGATGCAAAAAGATGTTATTTATAAGACCAATCCAGTTACCAGGTACGATATAAGAGGAGTTAGGTATAATAAACCTAAAGACTGGAAAAACAATTATTATGCAATTACGCGGGATGTATTAATTAAAGATTTCACTTTAATGGAGAAATCAGGTATTAATACAATATATATACAGGGGGGGAGCATCTATGACTACAATTTATTTACTTATTCCAGGAAATATAATTTAAATGTTATTTATCAATTTCAAATCGATCCTTTGTTAGATTTTATTCATTCTGAAGAAGAATTACTTGAAATGGAAAAGAACATATTGGATAAAGTAGAGGAATTAAAAAATAACAACAACGTTATTGGATATTCTATTCCCTTTGGCCTTGGACAGTATTATGCAAAACCCTTACTTTTTTATCAGCAACAGGCATACTTGTCTTGGCTAAATTCCTTAATTCCAAAAATTAAGGATATAGATCCCAATAAATCTATTATTCTGGACATGAAATCTGAAACGGCAGAAGAAATGATCTATGAAGTAAAAAAGGTTAACCAATATTTAGATATAGACTCTTATGGGTTAGTTTTAGAAGACACGACTAATCTTAGGCTAGCTATCTCTAAACTGAAGAAGGAGAATATATCATTTTTCGTTAGCAGTTTAAATCCTGAGGATTTTACTAAAAATTTGGCATCATCTGATATTGATATTGTATTACAAAACTGGCAGGATGAGCGATATAGTAATTCGATTAACTTTAATGGATTAATTAACTTTAACGGAGATAAAAAAATTGTGCTAAATAAAATAGAGAATTTTTGGGGTAGTAAAAATGAGCTTCAGGAGATAAATAACGGGAAACTGGAAATATTAAAGCCTGCAGTGCCATTAATTCCGGGTGAAAGTTACTCTTATCAGGCTCAACTTTACGACGACGGCTGGGTAAAAGAATCCAAAAAATACGCTGATTATAATTACGACTGGTACCTTATAAAAAACGACTTATACAACAATCCCTTAGCCGCTAAAAAAGTGGGAAAGGGACGAGAAGCGGAAATTAAAATTCCCGAAGATTATAAAAATTACAAACTAATGTTAATTGCCAAAAACCAGAAAAATGGTTACACCATTAGCTCTATACAGGAGTTACACACCCGCTATTATTAATTTACCTTCGGAAGAAATACCTCTGCCATCATACAACGGGTACTTCCGCCACCACAAGTTTCAATAGTATTAATATCTGAACTTAATATTTCACAATGCTTTTCTATGCGTGAAATCTGGTCTTTTGTAAGGCTATTATGTGCAGTTTTACTCATAACAAGAAATTTTTTGTTATTTGCTCCTCTTACCTGCAACATATTTCCCGCAAATTCGTGTATTTGAGTTTCAGTAATTTTAATGATTTCTTTTCCATCCTCTTTTAAATGTTTTAGAACATTCTTTCTCTCTTTAGGATCATCTATACTGTCCAAACATATTACTGCAAATTCCTCGGCAAGACACATCATCACATTCGTATGGTAAATAGACTTCCTTTCACCATCTACATCCTGGAAAGCAGTAAAAATAACAGGTGTATATTCCATGTCCTCACAAAACTCTATAAGAAGATCTTCATCTGCACGGGGAGATAATGAGCAATAAGCTTTTTGGTTAGGACGGTCAAGGATCATACTTCCTGTACCCTCCAGAAACAAATCCTCTTCCTCTGCCTTTGTATAATCTACTACTTCATCTATTTTAAACCCCTGGTTTTCCAAAACCTCAAAAATTTCCATTCTTCGTTCCCTGCGCCTGTTTTCAGCAAACATAGGATACACTACAGCTTTACC
>CAZXEY010000016.1:30294-33710 GCA_964639695.1 uncultured Antarcticibacterium sp.
GTAATTTGTTGCATATCTTTATTCTCTTATAAGCGGTAAAGTAGAACATCTTAAAAGACCTTCCTGTTTTGAAATTTCAGCATAAGGGACTTCCTCTACCGTAATTCCCTGTTCTCTTAACCAATTATTTAATCTGGTAAATCCTTTTTCAGAAATAACTACATCTTCAGAAATAGAAAAAATATTAGAATTCATTTCGTACATTTCATCTCTGGTAATTTCGAAAACATTTTCCCTGCCAAAAAGATCTATTAACCAGTTATATTCCTCCTCAATTAAAAAACCTCCTTTATAAATTATAGCTTTATCCCTTCCTACCGGCTGGAAACAACAATCAAGATGCAAAGCATTATCCCTTGCCTCTGTGTTTGATTTGCATAAGCTAAAGGATACCACCTTCCTGTGAGGAAACAATTTTTGCAAAGCATCTACCGCCAGCATATTTGTTCGGGCAGTAATTAAATCTTTATAATCGGCTCCTTTATAGGTGCCTACAAAAAGATATTCTTTATAAGGCATAACATCCCCTCCTTCAGCGTGTGCTTCCTCAGGTAAAGTAATGATCTTCTTAGGGTCAATTTGTTCAATTACGTGACTAATAGCATCAATTTCCTCGTCCCTATCGGGCAGGATGTTGGCTTTAATAAATTTATCTTCTATAACAAAAGCAATATCTCTTGTAAATATTTGATTATAATCTTCTATTAACTGAGGTCTAAAAACCTTAACATTATATTTTTCAAGAACGGCAGCCACTGCTTCCATTTCTGCAACCATATCCTCCTCAACTGGATATGTTCCCGCTTTTATATGCTCTGCCGATTTTGGATCGTAGGCATTTTCATACTCTGGTGTTGGGCCATTACTTACCGCCGTCCCAAGAACTACTGCCTTTAAAGGTGCAGTTTCACTCGTAATATTCAATTTTAGCATGGCTTGATTATTTTGGGCAAATATAAAAAAAGCCCCATTGTAAAATGAAGCTTTAGTTACTTTGTCTATCCTTTTTTTTACCTGTTATCCAGTTTCTTAAATTCCCTTAGTGTCTCACCTACATAAACCTGTCTCGGTCTTCCAATAGGTTCTCCACCTAATCTCAGTTCTCTCCACTGTGCAATCCATCCCGGTAATCTACCTACTGCAAACATAACTGTAAACATTTCAGTTGGGATTCCCATTGCTCTGTAAATAATTCCTGAATAAAAATCAACATTTGGATAAAGCTTGCGCTCAACAAAATAAGGATCTTCAAGTGCTGTTTTCTCAAGAGATTTTGCTATATCTAAAATAGGATCATCTATACCTAGATCTGCAAGTACCTCATCTGCTGCTTTCTTAATTATTTTCGCGCGTGGATCAAAATTCTTATAAACTCTATGACCAAAGCCCATTAACCTGAAAGGATCATCTTTATCCTTAGCCTTATCTATAAATTTAGAAACGTCTCCCCCGTCTGCTTTTATTTCCTCAAGCATTTCTATAACAGCCTGGTTTGCTCCCCCGTGAAGAGGACCCCATAAAGCTGAAACCCCTGCCGAAATTGAAGCAAATAAACCTGCGTGTGACGATCCTACAATTCGAACCGTAGATGTTGAACAATTTTGTTCGTGATCTGCATGAAGAATCAATAGTTTATCCATTGCATCGACCACAACCTGATTAAATTTATATTCTTCACCGGGCTTCTGGAACATCATCTTTAAAAGACTTTGAACGTAACCTACGTTATTATCCCTGTTTTCCAAAGGAAGATCATTTCTTCTTCTTAAGGTCCAGGCAGCAAGAGTCGGGAACTTCGCAAGAAGCTTTACAATAGCCTTATACATATCCTCCTCAGAACTTACATTAACCGATTTTGGATTAAAAGCAATTAAAGCACTGGTTAGAGAAGATAACATTCCCATAGGATGGGCTGAAGAAGGAAATCCATTAATAACCTTTTTCATATCTTCATTAACCTCACTTTGAGCAATAATATCTTCTTTAAATTTATTAAGCTGCTGATTATTAGGTAACTCACCAAAAATTAGCAAAAATACCACTTCAAGAAAATCAGCCTTTTCAGCAAGTTCTTCAATGGCATAACCACGGTATCTTAAAATTCCTTGTTCACCATCCAGAAAAGTAATTGCACTCTCACAACTCCCTGTATTTTTAAATCCAGGGTCTAATGTAATTACACCAGTTTGTCCTCTAAGATTTTTAATATCAATGGCAATATCATTTTCACTTCCAATGGTTACCGGGAATTCATACTTTTTCCCATCTATCTCTAACGTAGCAACTTTCGACATACAGTTATAACTTTTTTTGGATTATTTTTTAGGAATGCTAAAATACAAAATATAAAGGAAAAAAACCCGTATTAACAGGCGGTAATTTGACCATTTCTTAAGATTTACTTCCAATTCTTAAATCCAGTTTAAAAGAAAATCCCCTTAAAAAATGAAGGGGATTTTCTTATTACCTTTTAACAATAATTATATTTTGAAAGCTTTAAGCTGGGGATAATAAGCTACACCTTCCAGTTCTTCTTCAATTCTTAGCAATTGATTATATTTGGCCATACGATCACTCCTGGAAGCAGAACCTGTTTTAATCTGGCCCGTATTCAAGGCAACTGCAAGATCGGCTATCGTGTTATCCTCAGTTTCTCCAGAGCGATGAGACATTACAGAAGTATACCCCGCATTTTTTGCCATATTTACAGCTGCAATTGTTTCAGTTAAGGTTCCTATTTGGTTCACCTTAATTAAAATTGAATTTGCAATTCCTTCTTCGATCCCCCGGGATAGGCGCTCCACATTTGTCACAAATAAGTCGTCCCCAACGAGTTGTACTTTCTTACCAATTTTATCAGTTAAAGCTTTCCACCCGTCCCAATCATTTTCATCCATACCATCTTCAATGGAAATAATAGGATATTTCGAAGCAAGTTCAGCTAAATACTCCGCCTGTTCCTGGCTACTTCTTATCTTTCCAGACTCTCCTTCAAATTTTGTATAGTCATATTTACCATTCACATAGAATTCTGCCGCAGCACAATCTAAAGCAATCATCACTTCATCCCCGCCTTTATAACCTGCCTTTTCAATGGCAAGTAAAATAGTATCCAGGGCATCCTCAGTTCCATCTAAAGTAGGAGCAAAACCTCCTTCATCACCTACCGCAGTACTTAATCCTCGATCGTGCAATACTTTTTTAAGGTGATGAAAAATCTCTGTTCCCATCTGTAAAGCTTTAGAAAAATTTTTAGCCTTAACCGGTATTACCATAAATTCCTGAAAAGCAATTGGAGCATCACTATGAGAACCTCCGTTTATAATATTCATCATAGGAACCGGAAGTGTATTCGCGCTAACTCCTCCAATATACCTGTACAAAGGTAAATTCAATTCATTTGCAGCAGCTTTAGC
>CAZXEY010000017.1:0-11288 GCA_964639695.1 uncultured Antarcticibacterium sp.
GTACCCGATAAATGTACAGAATGTAAAGGTTTTCATGATGAACCTCAATGTGCTGCGGTGTGTCCTGTGGACTGTTGTGTTCCCGATGATCAACATGTTGAATCGGAAGAAAAACTGCTAATTAAGCAGAAATTTATGCACCAGGACGAGTAATCTAAATATGATTTAAAAAAAATCCCGCTTTTTCAGCGGGATTTTTAGTTTTTACTATTAAGCTTCTTTTTTAAGATATATTACACTCATTGGCGGTAAACGCAGTACTACCGAATCATTTTTTTGATGAGTAGGTAATGCTTCAGATTGGATTAGGCTATCGTTTTTCACGTCACATCCTCCAAAAGAGGCACTGTCACTGTTAAAGATCTCTCTCCAGTTTCCTTCAGCAGGAACACCAATTCGATAATTCTCACGGGCGACAGGAGTTAAATTGCAAACCACTAGAATGGTATCTTTTGGTTTTTTACCTTTTCTCAAAAAGCTCATAACGCTGCTTTCGGCATCATTAAAATCAACCCATTCAAAACCTTCGGCCTCAAAACTATTTTCATAAAGAGCGGGCTCAGCTTTATATAAATGATTCAATGCTTTTATTGTTTCCTGTACCTTTCTGTGATAACTATCTCCTTCAGTTATATGCCAATCCAGGCTGGAATCATGATTCCATTCTGTAGTCTGGGCAAATTCACCTCCCATAAATAATAATTTGGTTCCCGGGTGAGCATACATATACCCGTAAAGTGCACGTAAATTGGCAAATTTATTCCACTCATCTCCCGGCATTTTATTGATTAATGCCTGTTTCCCATAAACTACTTCATCGTGGGATAGCGGAAGCATAAAATTCTCGGTAAAAGCGTAATTGGTGCTGAATGTAATCGTGTTCTGGTGATGCTTACGGTGAATTGGATCTTTCTGAAAATATTCAAGGGTATCGTGCATCCATCCCATCATCCATTTCATTCCAAATCCTAAACCTCCCATATAAGTGGGCCTTGAAACCATTGGCCACGCAGTAGATTCCTCGGCAATAGTCATTACATCTGGAAACTGGCCGTAAACAACTTCATTGAATTCTTTAATGAAACTAATGGCTTCAAGATTTTCATTTCCGCCATGCTCGTTTGGTTCCCATTCCCCATGTTTACGGGAATAGTCCAGGTAAAGCATCGATGCTACCGCATCTACTCGTAATCCATCGGCGTGAAAAAGGTCAAGCCAGAACAGGGAATTACTAATTAAGAAAGATCTTACTTCATTTCTTCCGTAGTTAAAAATATAGCTTTGCCAGTCTGGATGAAATCCTTTACGGGGATCGGCATGTTCATAGAGAAATGTTCCATCGAAATAATGAAGTCCATGCATATCTGACGGGAAGTGGGAGGGAACCCAATCTAAAATAACACCGATTCCTTCCCTGTGAAGGGTATCAATTAAATACATAAAGTCCTGTGGTGTACCGAACCTGCTGGAAGGAGCAAAATATCCTGTAACCTGGTAACCCCAGGAACCAAAGAAAGGATGCTCCATAACGGGCATGAATTCTACGTGGGTAAATCCTAAATTATTCAGATAGCCCGGTAATTCTTCTGCAAGTTCTCTGTAAGTTAGAGAACGCATATTGTCCTCGGGAACTCTTTTCCAGGAACCAACGTGCATTTCATAAACTGAAACAGCCTGTTGTTTTGCAGCTTTGGTTTTCCTTGATTTCATCCACATATCATCGTTCCACGAAGATTCAAGGTCCCATACTACAGAAGCAGTGTTTGGTGGAGTTTCCCACATAAAAGCAAAAGGATCTCCTTTTTCTACTTCATAGCCGTTTGTGGATTTAATGAAATACTTATAAATACTTCCATTCTTTGCTTCCGGAATAAAAACCTCCCAAATTCCTGACCCATCGTGACGCACGTGCATTGGGTTCGCCTGCCTGTACCATTCATTGAAATCTCCAATTACAGAAACACTCTCCGCATTAGGAGCCCATAAAGCAAAGTAGGTTCCTTTTTGGCCATTGAGATCCATAGGATGGGATCCGAATTTTTTATAAAGGTGAAAATGCTTTCCTTCCTTGAACAGGTGCACATCGTATTCAGAAAATAATGAGATCTCATTAAATTTCTTTTCTGCTGCTTTTTCATAATTCCTGTTCATTATAATTTTGGTAGTAGCACCAACTTTTCCTGCAGTTTCTTTTATCTTTTTTTCAGGAATAATTTTATCGGCAATTTTATTTACCTGCTCAACTTCCGGTGAAAATTTATTTTTTAGGTCTTTTGCTTTCTTAGTTATTTCCTCCTGGTCTGGAAGAATATCCTTGGCAGTATTGATAATATCTTTCTGTGTTTGTTCATCGGGGAGTACTTTATCTGCCAATTTCTTAGCGGCACCAACTGCAAGATCCTTTAGATCATCTGCTATTGAGGAATCAGATTCCGCAGAGGCTGATTTTCTTTTTCGGGCAGCACTTATTGGTGCATCTGCAGAGGTTTTTGATCTTTTTCCTGTTCCTGTAGTTTTCTTGCCTGTAGTAGTGGTTTTAGGTGGTACTGTTTTCGCTGTATCTTCTGAAATTTTTGTATCCTCAACAGGTTTTGCCGCCCTTGAAGCTTTCTTTCCTGTAGTTCCTGTAGTATTAGTATCTGCCTGTGATGTAATATTTCCGGCTTTTTTTGAGGTAGCAGTCTTTTTTGGCAACTTCTTTTTAGGTTTTGGAAGATTTTTATCTTCTTCAGCAGGAACTCCGTCTATACTAATATCTCCGGGACCGGCACCAGGTTTAGATCCTTCTTCAATATTTCCCTCTTTAGTAGATTGGATAACACTCTCGGGATATTTTCTTTTTGCAGTAGATGCTGCCTTCTTTTTTGCAGAAAGACCTTTCTTATCTCCTGTAGCAGATGGCATTTTCATATCATCTGTAAGCAGTTTATCTTCTTTATTTCCAGCTTTTGTTGATTTCTTTCCTGTTCCTTTAGGACCTTTTACTTTCCCCGAAAGTGGTTTGGATTTGTCATCTTTTAATCCGGGATTATTATCCATACTCCTGTCGCTGGAACCTTTTGGCCCCTTAACATCTCCCGAAAGAGGAGGAGTTTTCATATCATCTTTAGGAATTTTACCTTTTTTACTGGCTTTTCCTGTCTTCATTATATCCTTATCGGTTGTTTTCTTGTCTTCTTTTTTAGCCATTTTTAAACCTCCTAATTATTGTTTTTATGCCCCGTAAAGGAATGAGTACCCAGTCGGGACGATTATTTAATTCGTAATTCAGTTCATACACTGCCTTTTCAAGCAGGAATGTTTCCATCAATATTTTAAAATCTTCGTGATCCTCGGGTATAAAATTACTATCCCCAACTTTTTCAAAATATCCCTGAAGGAATAATCTTGAAATATTGTAATACCAAGATTCTGCCCACTGTTCAAGATTACCTTCCTTCTTTTGTTGTTCAAATTCAGGTTCCATAATACTGCTGTATGCTGCATAGTGGAAAGAGCGAATCATTCCCGCAACATCCCTTAGAGGAGAACGCTTTAATCTTCTTTCGCTAAAAGACCGTGCAGGTTCACCTTCAAAGTCAATGATCACAAAATCTTTTCCTGTCCAGAGTACCTGTCCCAGGTGATAATCCCCGTGAGTTCTAATTTTCATTATCGGGATCTTATGACTGTAAACCCTTTTAAAGCATTTTAAAACATCTGCTTTCATTTCCAGAACTTCTTTTGCCTCGGCTCTAATATCCTCGGGAAGAGTTTTTAAGGTTTTCTGTAAATTCTGAAATGAATTTCTTGTTAACGATTGTAGCGAAGAAAATAGTGATCGCTGGTAATGCAAAGAAAAAGGTTCGTGTTCAAAATCTTTCTCATCAGGATTAGCAGCTAAGGCATTATGCATTTCAGCAGTTCTTTGTCCCAGTAATGAAATTCTTTCAGGAAAAACAACACCCACTAATTCCTTAAAGGTTTCTGGTAATTTTTCATAGGTGATAGGATGAGTTAAATCATCTTCTTTAGGTGATATCTTTATTTCTTTAGAGCGGGTAAGAACACTCTCAAAAAATCTTTCTAAAGAATCTTTAGTATAATCCCAGGCATCCCCCTGGTTTGAAACCAGGTCCTGCATCATTCCAAGGACTGTAATTTTATCTCCAGCTCCCTCTTCATATTCTATAGCACCTACAAATTGAGGTGAGTTTTTGTAATCGGTTTTTTCAGATAAATATTTCGTTATTTCAAGATCTGGATTAATTGTATTATCTAATTTCCTGTATAACTTTAAGAAGTATTTATTATCAAAAATTAATGAGGTATTACTTTGTTCTGCATTGAGAACTTTAGAATGAATGGCGCCTTTACCTAGGGAAGTTTCCTCCTCTCTATGGTAAAAAACCAGGTGCCCGGTACCATTTTGTATACGTCTTCCTTTTCTAATGAACTGGAATAAGACATTTCTAAATTCCTCGTTATAAACCGCATCAAACAGAAGACCTTCTTCTGCATCGATCTTTAAATTAGCTATTATTCCTTTCTTCGGAATTTCTCTTACAAGCTCTTCCATTTTAGTGGTGGTAAAAGCAAGCGGTAGCTGATAAAGTTCCGGTAAACCATCATTATAATTAATTTCAATTGTAATAAAAGTTGCATTAAGATCCTTCACTGGAATTTTAATAGTGCTCTTAATAACAATATTTTGGATTACCCTGGATTTTCCACCAAACCATCTGCAGGATTTGAGATAAGGCGGTAAAACTTTATTTTCGAGTATTGTTCTTGTTTTTCCTTTAAACAGATCATCCCAGGATTTAACCGATAAATTTTCTGTTTTGGTAGATCCTTCCAGATGGCTTTTTTCTTTTTCAAGCAGGAACCAATAGTACCCGTGAGGAGCCATTGTAAATAAATAAGGATCATCTGTTATTTGCGGAAATCTGTTGTGACTAAAAACTTCTACAGGGGTGTACCCTTCATAAGCTTCCAGATCTAGCTCTGCTGCCTGTGAAAACCTGGAGAGGTTTCCAAGTACAAGAATATCTTCATCCTTATAAGTTCTCGTATAGGCTATTATCTTGGAGTTTGTAGGTGAAAGGAAATTTATTTCACCTCGCCCAAAGGCTTTGAATTTCTTTCTCATCCCAATTACTCTTTTCATCCACCATAAAAGGGAGGAAGAATTCATATTTTGGGATTCAACGTTTACAGATTCGTATTTATATTCGGGGTCAATTACAACCGGAAGATAAAGTTTATGTGGATTGGCTTGTGAAAATCCTGCATTCCTGTCGGCTGTCCACTGCATTGGGGTTCTTACTCCATCCCTGTCACCCAAATAAAAATTATCTCCCATTCCTATTTCGTCACCATAATAGATCACCGGTGTACCTGGTAAAGAGAATAACAGGACATTCATTAATTCAATCTTATTCCTGTTATTTTCCAGAAGAGGAGCTAATCTATGCCTAATTCCCACATTAATCTTTGCCTGTGGATCTTTGGTATATACTTTATACATATAATCGCGCTCCTCATCTGTAACCATTTCGAGAGTTAACTCATCGTGGTTTCTAAGAAAGATAGCCCATTGGCAGGATTCCGGGATTTCCGGAGTTTGATCAATAATATCAATAATAGGGTACCGGTCCTCCATTTTTACCGCCATGAACATTCGGGGCATAATGGGGAAGTGGTAATTCATATGGCATTCATCCCCGTCTCCAAAATATGCTGCAGAATCTTCTGGCCACATATTTGCTTCAGCTAAAAGAAGTTTATTGTCAAAATTGGCATCAACGTGAGCCCGTAATTTTTTCAGAAAATCATGGGTTGGTGGTAAATTTTCACAGTTGGTATTTTCTCTTTCAAATAAATAAGGAACTGCATCAAGCCTAAATCCATCGACTCCCAGTTTACACCAGTAGTCCATAACTTTAAAAACTTCCTTCTGAACCTGGGGATTATCAAAATTTAAATCGGGTTGGTGAGAAAAGAATCGGTGCCAAAAATATTGTTTAGCCACAGGATCCCAGGTCCAGTTTGATGGTTCTGTATCTGTAAAAATAATTCGGGCATCATTGTACTTATTAGGATCGTCACTCCATACATAGTAATTTCTATGATCTGATCCTGCAGGTGCTTTACGTGCTCTCTGGAACCATGGGTGTTGATCTGATGTATGATTTATTACTAACTCAGTAATTACTTTTAATCCTCGGGCGTGAGCTTCAGAAATTAATTTTTTAAAGGTTTTGATGTCCCCGTAAGACGGGTTGATATTATAATAATCTGCTATATCATATCCATCATCCCGAAGCGGCGATGGATAAAAAGGTAAGAGCCAAATCGCGGTAACTCCGAGATCTTCCAGGTAATCCAGTTTTTGAAGTAAACCTTCAAAATCTCCAATTCCATCTCCGTTACTGTCGAAAAAAGCTTTAATATGTAATTCATAGATAATGGCATCTTTATACCAGTACAATTGATCTTCTGTATTAGATTGGCTTGTCATGTTGTGTTTTTGGTTTTTAAATATTTTCTCTTTCCACTCTAAATATATGAGCAGGTACTCCTTGTGGATGAAGAGCTACGTAATTCCATTCATTTTGCCAGATATATTTTGAACCGTTCAACAAATCATGAACTGTAAATGATTCATTAGGCGAAATTCCCAATTCCTTTAAGGGAACTTTAATCCAGCCTGTCTGGCTATGTTGATCATCGAGACTTACAACAACAAGTAATTTATTTGTCTCCTCCTGATCGACCTTCGAATAGGCCATTATTTTATCATTATCGGTATCAATAAACTCGATATTCCAGGTGCTTTGCAATGCGGGATTCTCTCGTCTTATCTCGTTAACCTTTGTAACAATAGATTTGATCCTTGTCTTTTTACTCCAGTCCCAATGCTTTACTTCATATTTTTCCGAACGTGTATATTCTTCTTTTCCGGGATAAGCCTCGTTTAATCCAAATTCAAACAACGGTCCATACATTCCCCAGTTAGAGGATAGAGTTCCCGCAAGAATGGCCCGGATTATAAAAGATGGTTCCTGCTTGTTTTCAAGAGAAACAGGTAAAATATCTGGAGTATTGGGCCAGAAGTTTGGTCTGAAAAAATCCCTTAGCTGAGATTTAGTTAGTTCAGTCAAGTATTCCTGAAATTCTTCTTTTGTATTTCTCCAGGTAAAATAAGTGTAGGATTGGGTAAAACCGATTTTCCCAAGTTTTTCCATCACCCTTGGTCTAGTAAAAGCTTCTGCAAGAAAAATTATATCGTCGTGCTGCTTGTTGATCTCTTTTATTAGCCACTCCCAAAATATAAAGGATTTGGTGTGCGGATTATCAACTCTAAAAATTTTAACTCCTTTATCGATCCAATAATCAATAATACTTTTTAATTCTTTCCATAAATTTTCCCAATCTGCAGTTTCAAAATTAATTGGTAGTACATCCTGGTATTTTTTAGGGGGATTCTCAGCATATTGAACGGAACCATCGGGTCTCCACTTAAACCATTGCGGGTGATCTTTAACATAAGTATGATCTGGCGACATCTGGATAGCAAAATCCAGGGCAATTTCCATTCCCAGTTCCTTTGCTCTGTTTACAAGGCTTTCAAAATCTTCTAAAGTTCCCAGTTCGGGATGAACGGCCTTATGCCCTCCTTCTTTGGCGCCTATGGCCCAGGGCGATCCTGGATCTCCCGGTTGTGCTTCTGTGGCATTATTTACACCTTTTCTATGGCTTCTTCCAATGGGATGAATGGGTGGTAAGTAAATAACATCAAATCCCATTTTTGCAATTTCAGGAAGTATTTGCTCACTGGTTTTAAAGGTTCCATGCTCTCCTTCATTAGGAGAGGTAGATCGTGGGAAAAATTCATACCACGCGCTGAATAAAGCACGTTTTCTCTCCACAAGAACTTCAAGAACTTTATCATACTGAGTTGCTTTGGTGCGATCCCTGGTTTGGTACATTAATTTGGAAACCTCTTCACTAAGGGAAAGTTCCACTTTTTCGGGAATAGAATCTTTGTCTTCATTTCTTAAATTTTCTACCCATTTTTGAAGCTGTTTCTTCTGGGAAGCATTTCCTCTGGCAATTGCTTCTTCAAGCATTTGGGCACCTATTAAAAGCTCTGTTTCAATGGCTTGATTGGCTTCGTATTTTTTCTTTAAGCCGTTCTGCCAGGTAGTGAAGTGGTCTATCCAGGCTTCTATGGTGTACTCAAGATAGCCGGTCTGGTTAGATTTAAATTTAGCTGTCCAGTGATCATTGATATGAAAAGTCATTGGAACTTCCTGCCACTTCTTTTCTTTTCCTTTGCCTTTGCTTTTTTCCCTGTAAAGTAAAATAGCATCTACTTTATCATGGCCATCAGCAAAAATATCGGCTTCTACTTTTATATTTTCATCTACGGTTCTTTTGATAAAATAATTTCCGCAGTCTATTTGAGGTTTTACATTATCTATACTTACCCTGGTATGTCCTTTTAAATTCATGAATTTCTTTTTATTTTATATCCCTATACTTGGAGTTTATTGAGGACTAAAAAATAGTTATTATGTTAAAGTACTTAAATTTAAAGAAGTGTGTGAATCTAATCAGTTAAAAAAATACTAAACCTTCGAACAAACAGGCTATCATTGTTAGCTTTGAGATACTAGTAAAATATGAGTAATTATGATGAAAAGACCGGGACCGGAAAAAATTGATGAAGGAAAATATCGCTTTCATGTTTGGGCTCCATTAGCCGATCATGTGGAGGTGATTTTTAAGGATGATAAGGAGCCGCAGAAGCTGGGCCAAAAAGAATTTGGAAACTGGGAAGCTGAAATTGAAGGATTAACTCCCGAAACCCAATATAAATTCCGGCTCGATAAATCCAGGGATAAAGAATTTCCCGATCCTGCTTCAAGATATCAGCCGGAGGGAGTTCATTCGTGGTCACAGCTGGTGGACCAGGAGCAATTTAAGTGGAGTGATGATAACTGGAAAGGTATTCCCATTTCAGAAATGATCATTTATGAAATACACGTAGGGACATTTACCAAAGAAGGAACTTTTGAAGCGATTATAGAAAAGCTCGATTATTTAAAGGAACTGGGGATCAATGCTATTGAAATTATGCCCATTTCACAATTTCCCGGAAACAGGAACTGGGGTTATGACGGGGTATATCCTTATGCCGCACAGGCTGGTTATGGAGGACCTGCAGGATTAAAAAAAATGATAGATGCCTGTCACAAAGATGGAATAGCAGTAATCCTGGATGCAGTTTATAACCATATGGGGCCTGAAGGAAATTACCTTTCACAATTTGGCCCTTATTTCACAGAAAAATACAAGACCCCTTGGGGTAGTGCTTTGAATTTTGATGACAAACATTCTGATCACGTACGGGAGTTCTTTCTTCAAAATGCTCTAATGTGGCTGGATGATTATCATTTCGACGGGCTTCGTCTTGATGCAATTCACGAAATTATTGACCGGGGAGCACATCATTTTCTTAAAGAATTAAGCCTGCGAACTGATGAGCTTGAAAAAAGGTCGGGGAGAAGTAAAGTTCTTATTGCAGAAAGTGATTTGAATGATACAAAAATTATTAATCCTTACGAAAAAGGAGGTTTTGGAATAGAGGCACAATGGGTAGATGACTTTCACCATTCCCTGCACACGCTGCTTACAGAAGAAAAGGGAGGATATTACCTGGATTTTGGAACAATAAACCATTTGGCCAAATCTTATAAACAAGCGTTCATCTATGATGGGATCTATTCTGAATTCCGGAAAAGAAAAGTAGGGAACAGTCCCCAGGGTTTACCTCCTTCAAAATTTGTCATTTGTATTCAAAATCACGATCAGGTTGGAAACAGAATGCTGGGGGAACGGTTAAGTGAACTGGTTTCTTTTGAAGCTTTAAAGTTAGCTGCAGGCGTTGTATTAACCGCTCCTTTTGTTCCCATGTTATTTATGGGAGAGGAATTTGGGGAAGATCAGCCTTTTCAATATTTCGTGAGCCATGGAGATCCCGATTTGGTAAAGGCGGTACAAGAGGGCAGAAGGCGGGAATTTGAATATTTCTTTGAGGTTGGAGGAGATTTTCCCGATCCCCAAAGCGAAGAAACTTTCAATAATTCAAAATTGAACTGGGATTTTAAAAAAAATAAGCAGAAGAATGCCATCTTCAATTTTTACAGAGAACTAATAAATCTTCGTAAAGGCGGACTTTTGGAAGCTTTGAGAAATTCTGAAATAGCTACAGGGGCAGATGAAAAAAATCAGGTTCTAAAGGTTACCGCTATGGGAGTGAAAAATTATTTTCTTGCTTTTAATTTTGGTTCCGATTCTCAAAAAATTTCTATGCCTTTCTCCTTTGAATCCTTTAAAATAATTCTAGCTTCAGCAGACAAAAAATGGAATGGCGAACATGAATTCCCCGGAAGTTCAAATAGTTCAGAAAAATTAACACTACCCGGGAAGTCTTTAATTATTTGTGAAAATTAAAGAAGTTATTGTCAGGGAGTTTAAATAGAATTATCTTTTGTTTAATTAAAAAAGGACAAACCTTCGGCAATAGGTGTTTTACGGGAAATCGATCTTCTTTAAATTGAAGAAAACCCGTTTTAAGCTGCAAAGTATTAAAATCTGGAGCTTGTTTTTTCCTAAAAATTTAACAGGATTAAAAAAATCATTTACAATAATGAAAGAAAAATATATATGTATCCACGGCCATTTCTATCAACCTCCACGAGAAAATCCGTGGCTAAATAAAGTTGAAGTACAGGAATCTGCTTATCCCTATCATGATTGGAATCACAGGATAAATGCTGAATGTTATGTGAGAAATTCATCTTCCAGGATTTTAAATTCTGAAGATAAAGTGGTTGACATCATGAACAACTATGCCTGGATGAGCTTTAACATTGGACCAACCCTTCTGGAATGGATGGAGAATGAAGCTCCAAAAACATACAAAGGCATTTTACAGGCAGATAAAGAAAGCATTGAACGCTTTTCCGGGCACGGTGCTGCCCTGGCACAGGCATATAATCATTTAATAATGCCATTGGCGAATGCAAGAGATAAGGAAACTCAGGTAATTTGGGGAATCAAAGATTTTGAATCCCGCTTTGGGCGTTATCCTGAAGGGATGTGGTGTGGTGAAACTGCGATCAATACAGATACCCTGGAAGTCCTGGCAAAGCACAACATCAAGTTTACAATTCTCTCTCCTTATCAGGCAAAAAATATTAGGAAATTGGGAGAAGGTGAGTGGGTAGATGCTTCCG
>CAZXEY010000017.1:11298-32789 GCA_964639695.1 uncultured Antarcticibacterium sp.
ATGCAAAAGTATATACCAAACGGGCTTATTTGTGCAAACTTCCTTCAGGAAGAGAAATATCATTATTCTTTTATGATGGCCCTGCTTCGCAAGGAGTAGCTTTCGAGGGGTTACTTAATGATGGTCGACGATTTGCTGACAGGCTTAAGGGCCAGTTTTCAGAAGAAGATGATCCCGTACAGCTGGTTCATATAGCTACAGATGGAGAAAGTTACGGGCATCACCATACTTTGGGAGAGATGGCTTTATCTTATTGTTTACATTCTATTGAGCAGCAGGAAGATGTGAAGCTTACAATTTATGGTGAATTTCTGGAAAAATTTCCCCCGGAATATGAAGTGCAGATCATGGAAAATACTTCCTGGAGCTGTTATCATGGGGTGGAAAGATGGAGAAGTGACTGTGGTTGTAATACCGGAGGAAATGAAGGCTGGGATCAAAAGTGGCGTGGCCCGTTAAGAGACAGTTTTGATTGGGTTCGGGAAAATCTTATTAAACTCTATGAGGTAAAAATGAAGAAATATACCGATTCTCCCTGGGAGGTGAGAAACAAGTATATAAGTGTCATTTTAAACAGAGACCGGGATCACGTTAATCATTTTTTACAGGAAAACTTCGGAAATGATCTTGAAGCTCATGAGAAAGTAGATCTCCTGAAGCTTCTTGAGATGCAATATCATGCAATGCTTATGTATACCAGCTGTGGATGGTTCTTTGATGAAGTCACAGGAATTGAATCTATGCAGGATATTTTTTATGCTACAAGGGCAATCCAGCTTGCTGAAGAATTAAGTGGAAAAGAGCTGGAGCCGGAATATGTAAAGCTACTGGAAAAAATCCCCAGTAATATTCCAGATTTTGGAACTGCATTAACCGCCTACAACAGGTTCGTAAAACCAATGGCCCTGGATATGATAAGAATTGGAGCTCATTATGCAGTTTCTTCTTTGTTCGAAGATTTTCCGGAAGAAGTAAGTCTCTATAATTTTAGTGCCAGCGTAAAAAAACGCCATTATTACGAAGCAGGAAAACAAAAACTTATCATTGGCCGAACTGAGTTTAGATCTGACATTACCTGGGAAACCGTTGATATTTCCTATATGGTCCTTCATATGGGAGATCATCATTTGTTTGGTGGGGTTAGAAAATATATTAGTGAAGATGCTCTTGAAGAAATCCATCAAAAAGCCTATAATTTTTTCAAAAAAGGGAATGTCTATGAGATCTTTAATATGATGGATTCCAGCTTTGGAAACCATAATTACTCCTTCTGGCATTTGTTCAGGGATGAACAACGCAGTATAATGGAAATGGTAATGGAAAATACCCTACGAACAGTAGAGGGAAGTATGCAGCAAATTTATGAAACCAGTTACCCTTTGTTACAAACCTTCAACGAGATCAATATGAATGTGCCTTCACGGTTAAAATTACCCGTGGATATGGCTGTTAATACGAAGTTGATACGCGAATTGGAAAACAAACATTTCAATATTGAACGATTTACAGATCTTATACGGTCTGCAGATCATATCAAGGTAAATCTTGACATTGTAACTTTAAATTTCCTTACAGATAAGAGGTTGAATACTTTAATGAAAAGATTAAGAAAGAATCCGAGGGATCTGGAACTGCTGGATTGTATAAACAAGTTGATTAGTTTAATTCACGAATGTCCACTGCAACCCAATGAATGGGAAGCACAAAATATAGCTTTTGAAATTAGGGATAGTGAATACGAGCAATTTATGGAAAAGAGTAAGAATGGGGATCAGAAAGCGAAGCAATGGATAAAAAGTTTCAATCATTTAACTGATCAGTTAAATCTTGTTTTTGAATGAAAAAACCGGTTTCAACATATAGATTACAGTTAAATTCTGATTTTACCTTTAAGGATGTCAATAATATTCTGGATTACCTCGAGCAATTGGGAGTAACTACCATTTATTCAGCCCCATTTTTTCAGGCAAGGGAAGGAAGTACGCATGGTTATGATGTTACAGATCCTTTTACGCTAAATCGGGAAATTGGAAAACTGGAGGATTTCCGGACGCTTAGGGAACGAATGCGCGGGAAAAATATGTCCTGGCTTCAGGATATTGTTCCAAATCATATGGCCTACGATCCTGGAAATATCTGGTTAAAAGATATTTTTGAATTAGGTCCCGATTCAGATTACTACCATTTTTTTGACATTGACTGGAAGTACAAAGGCTGGAATAAAGTCATGGCACCTTTTCTGGGGGCTCCCCTGGAGGAAATCCTGGACAAGAATGAAATAAAAATAAAGTTTAGCCATAAAGGCTTTTCAATAAATTACTACGACAATATTTATCCCGCCAGTGCCAGGTCTTATACTAAGATTTTAATGAATCCTTCTTTAACCAGCTGGCGTAAAATATTTGAAGATTTTAAGGGTAATTCAGAGGAATTCCATGATTTGAAAATTTCATTTTTTAAGGAAACTGAAGGAGATAAAGTTTTAAGGCAATCTTTAGTTGATTCTTTAAATGAAATCAATAATTCCCAAAAAAGAATCAAAGAGATTCTCGAACTTCAGTTCTTTAAACCCGTTTACTGGAAGAGAACAGAAAAAGAAATCAACTACAGGCGGTTTTTTACAATAAATGACCTCATCTGTCTAAGAATGGAAGATCAAAAGGTTTTTGATACTTACCATTCTTTTATTAAAGAACTTTGTGACGCAGGAATGATTAATGGATTGCGAATAGACCATATCGATGGCCTCTTTGATCCTGAAGGGTATTTACATAAACTGCGACAGTTAGTTGGGGACGATTTTTATATAGTTATAGAAAAAATTCTTGAAGCTGAAGAAAAGTTGCCTGGTCACTGGCCGGCTGAAGGAACCAGTGGCTATGAATTTCTTGCGGTAGCTAATCATATTTTAACCGATTCTAAGAACCGTGAAGAATTTGAGGAAGAATACAATGAAATAGCCGGAGATTTACCTGCTTATGAAGACCTCGTACATGAAAAGAAACTCTTTATACTTAAAGAAAGAATGGCTGGAGAGCTTCATAATTTATGGGAAATACTGAAGGAGAAAAACCTTCTTCCCGATGAAGAACTCCAGAAGGAAGAAAAATATAAAGAAGCCTTAAGTGCTTTTCTGGCAGGTTTTCCTGTTTATCGCATTTATCCTAATTCCTTTCCATTAACCTCTTTGCAATTAAAATTAATAGATGAGGCTTTTTATAAAGCTAAAGAGAATCTTCAAGGTTACAACCAGGAATTGAAACACCTAAAGGACCTGTTAACGGGAGAAAACGATAAAGATCTTGCTCAATCTCTTTATTTTTTGCAGCGGTGCCAGCAATTTAGCGGGCCTCTTGCGGCAAAGGGTGTAGAAGATACCGCTTTTTATATCTTCAATAAATTAGTTTCTCATAATGAAGTTGGCGATTCCCCTGAGAATTTTGGTATAACTGCAGAGGAGTACCATAAAAAAATGCTGGAACGAAAGAAAAACTTTCCATTTGCTATAAATACTACGGCAACCCATGATACTAAAAGAGGTGAAGATGCTCGTATGAGATTAAATGTTCTCAGCGAAATTCCACAGGAATGGTTTTCTAAAGTTGAAGAGTGGAAGAAAATAAACTCCCCATATAAAAAAAACGCCCCCGATGATAATGAAGAATATTTTATCTATCAAATATTAATTGCGGCAATGCCATTTAAGGAGGAAAAAGATTTTCTTTCAAGAACCAATGACTCGTTAAGAAAAGGACTAAGAGAAGCGAAAGTAAATTCTAATTGGGGAGAACCTGATGAAAAATATGAACAGGAAATTTTTGATTTTGTCCAAAATATTTTAAACGATAAAAATTTCAGAAAATCATTTGATCCTTTTTTTGAAAAAATAGCAGCATTTGGAGCCATTAAATCTCTTTCCCAAATTCTTTTAAAACTCACTTCCCCCGGAATTCCTGATGTATACCAGGGCACCGAACTTTGGGATTTGAGTTATGTAGATCCCGATAACAGGAGGCCTGTAGATTACAATATTAGAAATGCATATCTATCTGAATTTAAACTTTATAACACCGATAATTTAAATAGTTACCTAAAGGAAATAAGAGAGGATTACAGAACTGCAAAAATTAAAATGTATAGTTTGTATACCGCTTTGAGGGAAAGAAAAAATGAACCCAATTTATTTCTGGAAGGAGAATATCTTCCCATTAAAATTATAGGTGCACAATCTGATAATTTCATTTGTTATGCAAGGCATTTGCGTGATTCATGGATTATTATAGTTTTACCAACTTTAGTAACTGAATTATATGAAAGAGAAAGCCTGCTTCCTAAAGAGGATATCACAAAGCACCTAAAAATTCTTTTACCCGATAATGTACCCGACAAATGGTTTAATGCTTTTACAGGTGAAACAATCTTAGCAGATGGAGAAATTTCTTTACACTCCCTTCTGTCAAATTTCCCGATAGCACTTCTTAAAAATAAACATTAGAAGAATGGAATTAAAAAGACGCAGTGGTATATTGCTTCATATTACTTCTTTGCCATCTCCTTTTGGTATTGGAGATCTTGGTCCCGAAGCCTATAAATTTGTTGATTTTTTAAATAATTCAGGTCACCAGTACTGGCAATTATTACCATTGAACCCCACTTATGAAACCTACAGTCACTCCCCCTACAGCAGTGATTCAGCTTTTGCTGGTAATCCTTTGTTAATAAGCCCCGAAAGTTTGCAAAGAGATGGATTGGTTAATTTAAAAGAATTAGATGATCCTGCAGGAATAGCTCAGAAGAAGGTGAATTTTACAGAAGTTAGTAAATACAAAGAAGAACTTCTTCAAGTTGCTTACGATAATTATAAAAAACGTAAAACTCTGAAATCTGAGTTTCAATCCTTCACGAAGGAACACTCTTCCTGGGTAGATAATTATGCTCTTTACAAGGCATTGCGAAAAAAATTTAAAGAATCCTGGGTAAACTGGCCAAAGGAATTTAGAGATAAGAATGAGAAAACCGTACAATCTGTTAAAGAAGAGCTATCAGAAGAAATAGAAAAAATCAAATTCATACAGTTTTTATTTTTCAGGCAATGGAAGGCTCTGGTAAAATATGGACATTCTAAGCATGTTCAGTTTATTGGAGATATTCCTTTTTATATCAATCACGACAGCGCCGATTGCTGGGCAAATACTGAATATTTTAAACTGGATAAAGAAAAAAAGCCAATAAAAGTTTCAGGTGTGCCACCAGATTATTTTAGTAAAACCGGCCAGTTATGGGGAACACCGGTTTATAACTGGAAAACACTACGGCATAAAAATTTTGACTGGTGGGTAGAGCGAATCCGCCAAAATTTGTTGTTGTTTGATCTTGTAAGACTGGATCATTTCCGGGCATTTTCGGCATATTGGGAAGTTCCCGCAGAAGATGATACAGCAGTAAACGGGAAATGGGTGAATACACCGGGTAATGAATTTTTTAAGATCATTGTTAAAAAATTTCCCGAAATGCCTTTGATAGCTGAAGATCTTGGTTCTTTAGATGAGCCTGTATACAGATTACTGGAACGGTTTAAGTTCCCCGGAATGAAAGTCCTTCACTTCGCTTTTGGAGAAGAAAAAGTTGAAAATCCTTACCTGCCTTTTAACCACCAGCCAAACAATATTGTTTACACAGGAACTCATGATAATAATACTACCAGGGGTTGGTTTAAAAATGAAAATAAAGAGGCGAAATTTCATTTAAAAGAATATTCCGGGGTAAAGGTTACCACAAGAAATGTACATCAGGTCCTACATAGAATTTCACTAAATTCTGTAGCTCATCTTTCAATAACCCCTTTACAGGATATAATTGGAATAGGGGAAGAGGGAATTATGAATATTCCCGGCAGCACAACCGGAAATTGGACATGGAGAGTAACTTCAGACCAAATACCTACAGAAAGAGCTAGGGAATTAAAAGAATTGAACAGATTATTTGGCCGCCTTCCCAAGGAACCCACAGTCAAAGAATGGAAACCTGGTAAAAAGAAAAAAGCGTAAAAAATTAATTTTACGCTTTTAAATTTGTTATAACGGGGATTAATTAATTATCCTTTTTCAATTGCTTTTGGATTTTATCAATAGCATTTTGAATAGATTTATCGGGCTCAATAATATTGTTGCTTCCCCAGAAATCTACATCATAGAATCCCTGTACATCATCTGCCATAACTACCATAGGATTTAAAAAGCTATCAGTCTTTCTAATGTTCTTTACGGGATTTACTTCCCAGTCTGTCACTGCCAGTTCACTGTTTACGGTATACCTGGTATTGAACAATTTCTTTTTCCAGTCTACTACAAATTCCAGTTCTGCATTACCATAGCCGTAATACCATTTCCCGTCAGATTCCCTGTAGTTTACTTCATAATCAACATCTACAGGATACACATTGGCTCTTCCCGGTTTTTTGCGCACGAACATATTGCTTGCGACATTCCTGTTATCCACATTTAAACTATACATAGCTTTAACGAGGGTAGAGGTTTGTGCATCTATAAATAACTTTCCATAGTACCAGGGATTTTCCTGATCTTTCTGAACAAAATCCACCACATACAAATAGCGGTCATTGATCTTGGCGGGTTCACTAAAACTAAACTCAAAGCTATTAAGTTCATCCCGATTAAAAAGAAACTCGGGATACTTCATAACATCGAGATAAAGGGCATTAAATGGGCCTCCGCGAAGTTTAAGTGCCAAAGTATCTAACCGGTCGTAATCTGCACTTTTTCTGGCTTTTACTAAAGCAATTTCATCCTTAGAGGAAGAACTGTTAGGTTGTTTGTAAAGAGTCAATACTGCTTCAGATAATGAAACATTTCTTCTTCTTTTTCTAATTGCTTCCCGGTAAAAAGCCGTCATTGAGGTTTGGTCATTGATGTAGTTTTCACCTCTTTTATCTAGCATATTTCTGACCAGCTTTTGCGGATCTGTCGCACTAAAAATGCTGACTTCCTTTAATTCTTCCACAGATTCATCAAGGCTTATAACAGTGTTTTGCTTCTGAAAATATTCCAACGGTAACACTTTACTTTGATAACCAATAGAAGAGACTGTTACCGTCCCTTTGTCAATACCTTCCCTTACTTTAAGTGAAAATTTGCCATCATTATTGCTAATGGTAGAAATATTGGTTCCATTTAAAGTAAAATAAGCAGATGCAACAGGATCACCATTGCTGCTGTTAACAACTTCTCCCTTATATTCTACATAGTTATTATAATCATCCTGCTGAAACCCTAAAGCAGAATAAATGGTAAAGAAGGAGAGAAAAAGGAATAAACTGAGCTTTTCTTTGCGTAAAAATTGTGATGTTTTCATAGCTCTAAGATTAAAATTTAATAAGAATAATTTTTATCATCTAATATACTGAAAATTAAGTTGATGTTAATTTTTTTGTAAAACAAAAAAATTGATGTAAAGGCCTGGATAATAAAGGATAATTTAATTTCTTATAATTACTATCTTCAGTAAATGTTCTTAAATTGAAAAGAAAATTACAGCTTATGAATAAGAAAATTATTCTTGCGATATTATTTTTGCTGATTTCCTTTTATCCTGTCCTTGCTTTTTTTCAGCTTGAAGAGGTGAGAAATCATAATTACGGCCAGGAGCTATTTCAGAAAAACTTACAGAATTTTCAAATTAGTATCTGGATAAGCTGGATTGTCATGGTGACTATTGCGATTTATTACAAATGGACTACCGAAAAGAATTTCTTCTTTTTTCTCACTTACGTTTTCCTTTTGATTAGCAGTATTATTTTTGGATACTATTTTCAGCTTCTTATAAACCAATTTAATATTCCGGTAGGGTTTGAGGATAATTATACTTTTGGTGTTTTTAAAACGCTTCAAAACTTTGCAATAGTAGCCGTATTAACAGGGTTTCTACAGGCTGCCGCCTGGTGGTTTACCCGTCGCTGGCACAGGAGATATTAAAATTTTATTTAGCTTTTTGTGAAGTTACCGTTGTTAAGGCATAAAATATGATGAGCTGTCCTTCGTTATTTAAATGATAAAAACCAACCTTCAATGAAATTTTACTTATACTTCATTTTATTTTTTATTCCATTAATTTCTGCAGGGCAAATTACCGGTGAAAATAAAACAGTTACCGATCTCGTATTGCTGGAATTAAATCGTGAAAGATCTGAACAAAAAGAGAATCTTGACTTCCGGATCAGGCAAATAGATGCAAAACTTTCCAATCTTGATGAGAGTATAAAAACTACCGGCTCTGCTTCAGAAAAAGTTGAGAAATTGGTGCAAAGGGTTCAGATTCTTGAGGAAAAACAATCTGAATTGGATAAAAATGTGGTTTCAGTTTATAAGTATAATTACAGCTCTGCAGTTTTAAACCTGGCTTCGATGGAGCGGGAAATTAAACCACTAAACCTTTTCAACAGCTCCAGGGAATTTTATACCATGCTGGATAAAGTAAGCAATCCTATGACCTATGATGGATATTCTGCCTGGTTTAAGGAGTTTGAGAAATATATCGAGGAGAATAAAAAGGACGAAGCAAGGCTTGCTGCCTTAAGCCACATATTAAACGTAACCGGAAATCTTGCTGAAGGAACTCCTTTCACCGGGATGTTTGCCGGAAGTCTTTTTGACGGGATAGGGAGCTTTGTAAATTCCTTAGGGCGTAAGGACAGGGCGTTACGTGAAAAAAGTATGAATATGTTTAAACTTACCACTTCTGTTTCGCAGTTTACCCATGATAAGGATCTTATCGAAACAGAATGGAAAGCAATAACTAAAAGTTTAGATGAACTAAAAGAGCTTCAGAATAAAGCAATGGAGCAAAATATTGTTGATATACTGGGAATTAACAGGGCAGAATTTAAGAAGAATTTTACTGATGAGACCGATGCTAAAAAACGCACTCAATACATCATCAACATTTCAAAAATAGCAGAGAATAAGATTGCTGAAGAAAAAACTAAAAATCCTGAAAACTGGAAACAGGATTATTACAATCAAATGGTTGCAGTTCAAAATCTGAAAATTAGGTTTGGTACTATTACATTCCGAATTATGGAAAATCTTGATAAGTATAAAACTCTTATCCAGAAGTACAAAAAAGATGAGTACTTAAAGGATCGGGTAGCCCAGCTTGAATTGAAACTGGATCTTGTAAAGAACAGTTTTGAAACTACTTTTAATCCGCAGGATTATATTAAAGCCAGCAATGAAATGTATATTGTAGAATAGTTGAGGACCTTTTGGTTAATTAAAAGAAATAAAAAAGGGAGAAACCTCGGTTTCTCCCTTTTTTATTTCTTTTAATTCAATTTTAAATTTATCCACATTTAGAAGATCCACAATCGGGACAGGTCAAACAACCTTCCTGGTAGATCAAATTAGTTGAATTACAATTGCTGCATTTTTGGCCTTTAGCTTCCGTTCCGTCGGCTACATATTTTTTCAATGCTCTCGCAACTCCGTTTTTCCAGGTGTTTATCGATTCGCTATCCAGCTGCAGGCTATTAATTAAATCAATAGCTTTTTCTATTGGCATCCCGTGTCTTAGGGTACTGGAGATCAATTTCGCGTAATTCCAGAATTCCGGATCAAATTTATGAGACAAACCTTCTATAGTGGTCTTGTAACCCCTCTGATTCTGATACTGGAAATCATATCTTGAATTCCCTTCTTCATCTTTGTTCTTAATGATCAATCCTTCATTTACCCAACGAGGGATAAGAATCCCATCTTCGTCATCTGCAAGACCCGTAAAGATCTCGTAAGGTTTATCGTCAATAACACCAATAAAGGCGATCCATTTCTCCTTATTGTTCTGAAATCTTACTACATCAGCTTCTAAAACTTCAGGACGTTTAGTAGGAAAAACATTAGAGGTTTTATCTTCTTTTTTCTTTTCTTCATTAGAAATAAGAACTCCCGATCTTGAACCATCCCTGTAAACAGTAACTCCTTTACATCCTACTTCCCAGGCCTTTAAATATAATTTGCCTACAAGCTCTTCTGTTGCTTCATTAGGAAGGTTAACGGTTACACTTATAGAATGATCTACCCATTTTTGAACTGCACCCTGCATTGTAACTTTGCTCATCCAGTCGATATCATTGGAAGTAGCTTTATAATAGGGGGAAAGCTTAACCAGTTTATCCAATTCTTTCTGAGTGTAATTTTTGGAAGTATCATACCCGTTAATTTGCATCCACTCCTTGAACCTGTGATGGAAAACAACATATTCTTCCCACGAATCTCCTGTTTCATCTACAAAATCTACCCGAGACTCTTTATCATTAGGATTAACTTTTCTTCTTCTTTTATAAACGGGAAGAAAAACCGGCTCAATTCCCGAAGTCGTTTGTGTCATAAGGCTTGTAGTTCCAGTAGGAGCAATAGTTAACAGAGCAATATTTCTTCTGCCGTATTCCAGCATTTCAAAATATAATTTTTCATCTGCTTCTCTTAACCGTTGAATAAACGGATTTTCTTTTTCTCTTTCTGAATCATAAACACTAAAAGCTCCACGTTCTTTAGCTGCAGTCACCGAAGCCCTATATGCTTCCAAAGCAAGAGTCTTATGAACTTCCACAGAAAATTCAATACCTTTTTCACTTCCGTAAGAAATTCCAAGTGCGGCAAGCATATCTCCTTCCGCAGTTATACCAATACCTGTTCTGCGTCCCTCATAAGCCTTCTTTCTAATTTCCAGCCATAAATTCTTCTCAACAGCTTTTATAATTTCATTCTCAGGATCGGCATCTATTTTGGCAAGAATATCATCAATCTTTTCAAGTTCAAGATCTATAATATCATCCATAATTCGCTGTGCTGCCACCACGTGTTTCTTGAACAATTTAAAATCAAAATTGGCTTCCCTGGTAAATGGTTTATCAACGTAAGAAAGTAGATTGATTGCTAAAAGACGACAGGAATCATAAGGACATAAAGGAATTTCACCACAGGGATTCGTGGAAACGGTTTTATAACCAAGATCTGCATACGAATCGGGAACAGATTCTCTTGTGATAGTATCCCAGAAAAGAATTCCCGGTTCAGCAGATCTCCAGGCGTTATGAACAATCTTATTCCAGATTTTTTCTGCTTCTATTTCTTTAGTATACTTAGGGTTTTCGCTGTGGATAGGAAATTTTTGAGTGTAATTATGCTTGTACTTTACAGCTTTCATAAACTCATCATCAATCCTTACTGAAACGTTGGCTCCGGTAACTTTTCCCTGCTCCATTTTGGCATCTATAAAATCTTCTGCATCGGGATGATTAATAGAAACTGAAAGCATTAACGCGCCACGACGGCCATCCTGTGCCACTTCCCGGGTTGAATTTGAAAACCTTTCCATAAAAGGCACAAGACCGGTAGAAGTAAGGGCCGAATTTTTTACTGGAGATCCCTTAGGCCTAATGTGAGAAAGATCGTGCCCAACTCCACCACGGCGCTTCATTAACTGGACCTGCTCCTGATCGATCTTCATTATGCTGCCATAAGAATCATTCAAACCTTCATTGCCTATTACAAAACAATTGGAAAGAGAGGCAATTTGATATTTATTACCAATTCCCGCCATGGGACTTCCCTGGGGTACGATGTATTTAAAATCTTCCAGTAATCCTAAAATCTCATTTTCAGACATAGGATTAGGATATTTTTTTTCGATTCTTGCTATTTCACCTGCTATGCGCTGGTGCATTTGCTGAGGATTACTTTCGTAAAGATTACCATCAGAATCTTTAAGAGCATATTTATTGATCCACACTCTTGCGGCTAATTCATCCCCTTTAAAATAGATTTTAGAGGCTTCGAAAGCTTCTTCCTGCGTATAAGTTTTTACAGGGGATTGAGGTTCTTGTACTTTCATTGTATGCAGATAAATTTGGTTAGATTTAAAGAATTTCGAAAGTATAAATGTAGAGAAAAAAATACGGTTATGATTATCTTAACAAACGTAAAGTTTACAAACTTTTATATTTAATTAACTGATTATCAATGAATTGTATTTTTATGAACAAATAAATGTTGACAAAAAATTTTATTCAGAAAAGTTATTCACAATAAGAATGTTCTTTAAGACAGCTACTTAACCTGGTGAATTTACAGGATTGGAAGAGGTGGTTTTTAATAACTTCTAAAAAAGAATTTTTATGCTATTTAAAGTTTTAAAGAGGAATTATACAAATAGATTAAAAGTTTGTCTTGCAATTTCAAGTTCTTCATTTGTTGGAACAACAAGAATTTTTACAGGAGAGTCTGCAGTATTAATAAACCTTAAGCTGTTGGTTCTCTCAGTATTTCTTTCAGGATCTATATTTATTCCTAAAAAATTCATTTTCTCACATATCTTATTTCGTAAAGTGCTGCTGTTTTCTCCAATTCCCGCAGTAAAAATAATAGCATCAAGCCCGTTCATAGCTGCAGCATAAGCACCAATATATTTTTTTATTCTATAAGCACTCATTTCCAGCGCCAGTAAACATTTTTTATTTCCTTTTTCAGCTTCGGCTTCAATATCCCGTAAATCACTGTAACCGGTAAGGCCTGTCAATCCACTCTTATGATGCAGAATATTACTTACTTCACTGGGAGAATAACCCAATTGTTCTATCATATAAAAAATAACAGATTGATCTATATCACCACTTCGGGTCCCCATGATCAGGCCGTTAACAGGACCAAAACCTAAGGAATGATCAATACTCTTACCGTTCTGGATAGCAGTAATGCTGCAGCCGTTACCTAAATGAATACTTATAATTTTATCGCTGTTCTTTAGCTCTTTTTGCGCCTGTTCAAAAACATACTTATGGCTGGTTCCGTGAAATCCGTAAAGCCTTATGTTTTCTTTTTCATAAAGTGAATCAGGAATGGCATATTTATGTGCTTTTTCAGGAATGGTTTGATGAAAAGCCGTATCAAAAACCGCTACCTGCTTAGAATCAGGAAAGATCTTTTCAGAAACTTCAATCCCTGTTAGATTAGGAGGATTGTGAAGAGGAGCAAGGGAAAATAGATCTTTGATACTTTCCTTAACCCGTTGATCAATAAATAATGTATCGGTAAAAGTTGCACCGCCGTGTACCACCCGATGTCCTACTGCCGCTATTTCTTCTGAGTTTTTTATAACCCCCTTTTCAGGATCCATTAAAGCTTTGGTAATTTCCTTTAAGGCAGCAGTATGATCTTTAAATTCTTTTTCTTCAGAAATTGATTCTGTACCAACTGTATATTTTATTTTCCCGGTTTCCTGTCCAATTCTTTCAACAATTCCCGATGCTTTTACTTCTTCCTGCGGCATTTCAATAAGCTGAAATTTTAAAGAAGAACTTCCTGAATTGATAACTAGTATATTTTTCATATCTCTTTTTAAATTCCTTGTGCCTGGATCGCTGTTAGAACAACCGTATTAAAAACATCATCTACAGTACATCCCCGGCTAAGATCATTAACCGGTTTATTCAATCCCTGCAGCATTGGTCCTATTGCCAAGGCTCCTGTTTCTCTTTGAACTGCTTTATAGGTGTTATTTCCGGTGTTTAGATCGGGAAAAATTAGCACACTTGCCTGTCCCGCAACTTCAGAATTTGGCAGCTTGCTTTTTCCCACACTTAAATCTACGGCAGCATCATATTGAATAGGCCCTTCAATTTTTAGATCGGGACGTAATTTCTTTACAATTTCTGTCGCCTGCCTCACGCGATCTACATCTTCTCCTTTTCCGGAGGTGCCGGAAGAGTAGGAGAGCATGGCAATCTTTGGCTCTATACCAAATGCGCTGCTGCTTTCTGCGGATGAAATTGTAATTTCTGCCAGTTCCTCGGCGGTAGGATTAGGATTAATTGCACAATCTCCAAAAACTGAAACCCTGTCCTCCAGACACATGAAAAATACTGAAGAAACCACAGAGACCCCGGGTTTGGTTTTTATGAACTGCAACGCTGGAATAATGGTATGTTGAGTAGTATGAGCGGCACCTGAAACCATTCCGTCGGCATGGCCTTTATAGATCATCATGGTTCCAAAATAGGAAACATCACTCATCCTGTCCCTTGCCATATCAAGATTAACATTCTTATGCTTTCTAAGTTCATAATAAGTAAGTGCATAATCATCAAAATGTACAGATCTTACAGGGTCTACAATTTTTATTGAGTCAAATTTAAGATTCAGGTTAAGGTTCCTTATCTTGTTTTTTATTGCCTCTTCGTCGCCAAGTAAAGTTAGGTCTACAAGATCCATTTCAATTAAACGGGCAGCAGCGTGTAAAATCCTGTCATCTGTACCTTCAGGTAGCACTATGTGTTTTTTCTCCTTTTGCGCCCTTTTTACCAAACTGTACTGGAACATGCGTGGTGTAATTCCTTTGGGAGTAAAATGAATTAATTGCTCGAGTAAAGGATCAAAAGAAACATATTTTTCAAAAGTGCTTATAGAGGTTTCGATCTTTTGAATACTATCGGCATAAATGTTAGACTTTATGGCACCTACTTTATTGGCAACATTAAATGTTCCTTCTTCTACCGAAATCATTGGAACTACCTGCGACAATCCTTCAATTAATTTTAAAATTGAATCTTCGGGAGTAAGGCCACCGGTTAGAATAATACCTGAAATCCTGGGATAATTTGAGGAAATATTGGCTTGTAAAGCACCCAAAATAATATCTGCTCTATCCCCAGGGGTTATCACCAGGCTCTCGTCTTTTAAATGATTTAGATAATTGCGGAGCTGCATAGCACCAACTCCAAAATTCCCGGTTTGATTGTCTAAATATTCTTTGCCCAAGAGGACCGTTCCATTTAAAGCTGAAACAATTTCTTTTAAGGTAGGGTTTGAAAGGGTGTCAATCAATGGAATGGCAAAAACTCCTACTTCGGCAGGTAAAAAATCCCTCATTCCACTAAGGGCCATTTCAAGATTATCTGGATTAATCCTGTTGCTTACTACTGCCAATACCCGTACATCTTTATTGATGAAGGCCTGGTAAGCAAGCTGCAGGGAACCCATCAATGAATCTTTAGTTTTATTTTGGCCACTTACTACAATAACTGCAGGAAGACCAAGATTCTTAGCAATGATGACGTTCATATCGAACTCAAAAACATTGCCTTCACCGCTAAAATCACTACCCTCTACGAGCACGGTGTCAAACTCTTCCTCAAGGGCTTTAAATTTCCTGATTATGGTATCGATGATCTCCCCCGATTTCCCGTCATTCCTTTTCTGAATAACTTCGCTTCGGGTAAAAGCATAGGTATCATTATAAGATAGTTTTAGATCAAAATAACTTAAGATAGTATCTATGTGGTTATCTTTTTTGCCTTTTTCCAGGTCGTCAATAATTGGCCTGAAATAGCCCACCTTAGCGGTTTTTCCCAATAGGGTCCTCATTAACCCTAAAGAGATAAGAGACTTTCCGCTATGCGACTCCAATGTTGCTACATAAATTCCTTTACTCATATTTTTAAATCTTATTCAAAAATACGATTCCTTAATTTAAATTCTATTGTTTTATAAGTTATAAGGTCGCTAATTCGGTAAATTCAGAATGTAAAAAAGGCGATCTTTCCAGATCGCCTTTATACCGGTTAATAGTCGTTTATTTATTGCCTTTCATTCTTCCTCTGTTTGATCCCTGATTGTTCTGCATTAATTCAGGATTTCCTCCCGTAATTTCAATGGGTGCATCACTAATAAATTCCTGTGGCACCAGGGTATCATTCTCTTTATCGTACCTCACAATATTTAAATTTCCTTTATCGTTAAAGGAACCAAATGCCACATCATCACTATTGGGTGAGGTTAAAACAAAAAATCCCTGGGAAGTAACTCTTTTTAAATTTCCATATTCTATTTGCTGTCCATCAGGTTTCTGTTCAAACACCTTAATGTCTCCACTATCCCTTATTAAGATATATTTTTCTTTATTAGATACATATTCAGCAGTGTCTCTTACTTCATACCAGGTTGGCCGGTCCTTCTGTTGTTTCATTTCCTTCTCTGTATTCTTGTTGCTTCTTTGATTTTCACGGTTTTGATTCTGTTGAGCGAATCCTATCCCTGTAAAAAGAAAACAAAGCAAACAAAGCAAATAAATTAAATTTTTCATTTTTTCTGATTTTATCGGTTCTCTTAAAGATAGGAATTGTGAATGTTAAGAGGTTATAAGACATCGTTACAATTTTATTAAAAGAAGGTAAGAAACTGATTTAAAATTTCTTGAAACCTAATTTCTAATCTAAAGCTTTACCTCAATTGTGAAATCTTTTGTAGAAAATGGATATATAAAAATTCAATATAACGGAGAGGGTTAAAACAGATAATTCCCGGCAGACTTTTTTTTCCAGTATATATCTTATGCATTGTGGCTCTAGAATAATTTAACTTTAAAACGTATCTTTGCAGCCGCAAAAATACAGCACTTATGAAAGCCGGAATTGTAGGATTACCAAACGTTGGAAAATCAACTCTTTTTAATTGTTTATCGAATGCAAAAGCACAAAGTGCAAACTTTCCCTTTTGTACTATAGAACCAAATATAGGAGTAGTTAATGTACCCGATGCCAGGTTGCAAAAATTGGAATCTTTGGTGAAACCGGAGAGGGTGATGCCTGCAACGGTTGAAATAGTAGATATTGCCGGGTTGGTAAAAGGTGCCAGCAAAGGTGAAGGTTTAGGAAATCAGTTTCTTGGAAATATTCGTGAAACAGACGCGATTCTTCACGTTTTACGCTGTTTTGAAAATGAAAATATTGTTCACGTAGATGGTTCTGTCAATCCAATTCGGGATAAGGAAACGATTGATATGGAACTTCAGCTTAAAGATCTTGAAACAGTAGAAAAAAAACTGGAGAAGGTGAAAAGAGCTTCAAGGACCGGAAATAAAGATGCTCAAAAAGAGGAAATCGCTTTGGAAAAGGTAAGAAAAGGCCTTGAGGCAGGGAAATCTGTGCGCGCTATTGATTTAACAGAAGAAGAAAGAGAAGAATTTATAAAAAACCTTCAGTTTATCACAGATAAGCCCGTGATGTATGTTTGTAATGTAGATGAAGGTGCTGCTGTAACTGGAAATGCGTTCGTTGACCAGGTGAAAGAGGCCGTTAAAGATGAAAATGCTGAAGTATTGGTGCTGGCTGTGGGAACAGAGGCTGATATTACAGAACTTGAAGATTATGAAGAAAGACAAATGTTTCTTCAGGACATTGGCCTGGATGAGCCGGGATCGGCTAAATTAATACGATCTGCTTACAGGCTTTTAAATTTGCAGACTTATTTCACTGCAGGAGTAAAAGAAGTAAGAGCCTGGACCATTCCTGTAGGTTCAAGTGCTCCTCAGGCTGCAGGGGTCATACATTCCGATTTTGAAAAGGGCTTTATTCGAGCCGAAGTAATTGCTTATGACGATTTTGTATCTTATGGAAGTGAAGCAAAGGTTAAGGAAGCGGGTAAAATGAAAGTTGAAGGAAAAGAATACATTGTTAAAGATGGAGATGTTATGCACTTCAGGTTCAACGTGTAATATTAATTTTCTGGTTAAAATCAATTATTCAATTTGGCAGAGTTCATTTTCTATCAACATTCTTCGTTAACGGTTTGTTAATTACTTTGTCGCCGCTCTATTTTAACTTTTTGCGGGAACACTTATATTAGCGACTCAACCGCAGTTATTACTTATGAGTCAGGAAACCAAATATACCGAAGATAATATCCGGTCACTCGATTGGAAGGAGCATATTCGTATGCGTCCCGGGATGTATATTGGAAAACTTGGAGATGGTTCTACAGCCGATGATGGTATTTATATTCTTCTAAAGGAGGTTATAGATAACAGTATCGATGAATTCGTTATGGGATCTGGTAAGACTATTGAGATCTCGGTACAGAATCAACGGGTAATAGTTAGGGATTATGGCCGTGGAATTCCTCTAGGTAAAGTTGTGGAAGTAGTTTCCAAAATGAATACCGGGGGTAAATATGATTCCCGCGCTTTCAAAAAATCTGTGGGTCTAAATGGAGTAGGTACAAAGGCCGTTAACGCTTTATCTTCCAGCTTTAAGGTAGAATCCACAAGGGATGGGAAATCAAGATCGGCTGAATTTGAGCAGGGAAATCTCTTAGGTACAGAAGAACTGGAGGAAACTTCCCGAAGACGTGGCACAAAGGTAACCTTTGTTCCCGATGAGACCATTTTTAAGAACTTCAGGTACAGGAATGAGTACATCGAAAAAATGCTCAAGAACTACGTGTACCTTAATCCGGGATTAACAATTATTTTCAATGGAGAAAAATATTATTCTGAAAATGGTTTAAAAGATCTTTTAGGGGACAGCATCAGTAAAGATGACCAATTATACCCCATTATCCATTTACGGGCGAATGATATTGAGGTAGCTATTACTCACAGTAAAACGCAATATTCTGAAGAATATCACTCCTTTGTTAACGGTCAGAACACCTCCCAGGGAGGGACTCATTTAGCTGCATTCAGGGAAGCCCTGGTAAGAACAATTCGGGAATATTACGGAAAGAATTATGAAGCTTCAGATGTTAGAAAATCTATCGTTTCTGCAATAAGCATAAAGGTAATGGAGCCGGTTTTTGAAAGCCAGACCAAAACTAAATTAGGTTCTACAGATATGGGTGGAGATCTTCCTACGGTAAGGACTTTCATCAATGATTTTCTAAAAACCCATCTGGATAATTATCTTCATAAAAATCCTGAAACCGCAGATAAACTTCAGCGGAAAATCCTGCAGGCAGAACGAGAGAGAAAAGAACTTTCAGGAATAAGAAAGCTTGCCAAAGACAGAGCCAAAAAAGCAAACCTGCACAACAAGAAACTTCGCGATTGCCGTATTCATTTGGGGGATAGTAAGAAGGAGCGCTATCTGGAAACCACTTTGTTTATTACCGAGGGGGATTCTGCAAGTGGATCCATAACTAAATCACGGGACGTTAATACTCAGGCTGTTTTCAGTTTAAAAGGAAAACCACTTAACAGCTATGGCCTTACCAAGAAGATCGTTTATGAGAACGAAGAATTCAACCTGTTACAGGCAGCGTTGAATATTGAGGAATCTATTGAAGATCTTCGTTATAATAATATAGTTATTGCAACAGATGCCGATGTGGATGGAATGCATATCCGGTTATTATTAATAACATTTTTCCTCCAGTTTTTCCCCGAGCTAATCAAAGAAAACCATTTGTACATCCTGCAAACTCCTCTTTTCAGGGTAAGGAATAAGAAAGAAACGATTTACTGCTACAGTGAAATGGAGAAGCAACTCGCAATCCAGAAGTTAGCAGGCAAAGTCGAAATTACGAGGTTCAAGGGATTGGGAGAAATTTCACCCGATGAATTCAAACATTTCATTGGAGATGATATTAGATTAGATCCTGTCATGCTGGATAAGGAACTGTCCATTGAAGAGCTTCTCAACTTTTATATGGGTAAAAACACGCCGGACAGGCAGGAATTTATTATTGATAATCTAAAAGTTGAGCTGGACTTGATCGAGGAATAGCCTATGAGGTTTAAAAATACAACAGAAACACGCATTGTCCCCTCGGTCTATATGATTATTGTAGCAGCTTTTGTGACAAACCTGTTCGTAAATATTGAATTAATGGCTTCTGGTACCGAGACTGAAAACAGTATGAAAATCAGTCATTTTCTGCCGAATATTCTTTTGATCCTCTTCGGAGTGTATTTTCACAGAATAGGGCAGTTATTCGAATTTGACAGTGACGGGGAAACTTTGAACTTCAAGAATAATGGTGTTTTCTTTTCCAAGTTTATGGAATATCGGGTAAAAAGAGCCGAATTCCCTAAATCAAAACTTATAAATTTTGAAGTAAGCGACTATGGTATATATTCAACCCTAACAATCTATATAAGCAGCAGAAGGAAAAAAGGACCCAGAAAATATGTATTTAATATTACGTTTCTGGGAGGAAAGAAGAAAAGAGGAATGATAGATTCTCTTCGGAAGGTGGTTGAAAAAAATAAAGCAATTTCTTAAATGGATTTAGATAACGATGGCATTTTGCCCGAAGGGCAGGAGGAAATAGCAAAAGATCAGCTTATTAGAGTAACCGGTATGTACAAGGACTGGTTTCTTGATTACGCCTCTTATGTTATTTTAGAACGTGCTGTACCGGCAGTGGAGGACGGTTTTAAACCGGTGCATCGCCGTATCATGCATTCTATGAAAGATCTTGATGACGGCAGGTATAACAAAGTCGCTAATATTGTTGGCCACACGATGCAATACCACCCACATGGAGATGCCAGTATTGGAGATGCCATGGTCCAGATAGGACAAAAAGATCTTTTAATTGATGCCCAGGGGAACTGGGGTAATATATTAACAGGAGACCGAGCAGCTGCTCCAAGGTATATTGAAGCCCGACTTTCGAAATTTGCCCTGGAAGTTTTATTTAATCCAAAATTAACAGAATGGCAACTTTCTTACGACGGCCGAAAAAAGGAGCCTGTTAATTTGCCAGTGCGTTTTCCGCTACTGCTTGCTCAGGGAGCAGAAGGAATAGCGGTAGGCCTAAGCACGAGGATCCTTCCTCATAATTTTATAGAGTTAATAGATGCTTCCATTAAGCATCTAAAAGGAAAAAGCTTTAAACTTTTCCCCGATTTTCCAACTGCAGGAGAAGCAGATATTACCGATTATAACGACGGGTTAAGAGGAGGTAAAGTCAGGATTCGGGCCAAAATATCCCATTATGACAAAACAACCCTGGCTATTACAGAAATACCCTACGGTACCACAACCGCAACTTTAATTGAATCTATAATTAAAGCCAACGAAAAGGGTAAAATCAAAATTAAAAAAATAGAGGATAACACGGCAGAAAATGTGGAGATCCTTATTTATTTACCTCCAAACGTATCTCCCGATAAAACAATAGATGCCTTATACGCTTTTACAAGTTGCGAAAATTCTATTTCTCCTTTAGGGTGTGTCATTATTGATAACAGGCCGGTGTTTTTAGGAGTTACCGAAATTTTAAAAAGATCTACAGATCATACCGTTAGCTTATTAAAACGGGACCTGGAAATTAAACTGGAGGAATTTGAAGAACAGTGGCATTTTGCTTCATTGGAAAGAATCTTCATTGAAAACAGGGTTTACCGGAATATTGAAGAAGAGGAAACCTGGGAAGGGGTAATTGAAGCCATAGATAAAGGTTTAAAACCTCATATAGGGCATTTAAAGCGGGCAATTACCGAAGAAGACATTGTAAGGCTTACCGAAATTAGGATCAAGAGAATTTCAAAGTTTGATATTGATAAGGCCCAGCAGAAGATAGATGCGCTGGAGGGGGAAATTGCACAGGTAAAACACCACCTGGATCATTTAATTGATTATGCAATAGCTTATTTCGAGCATCTTAAGAAAGATTATGGACAAGGTAAAGAAAGAAAAA
>CAZXEY010000018.1:0-26955 GCA_964639695.1 uncultured Antarcticibacterium sp.
AAAAATGATTTGAAATTCAATTTCATCTGTTTACCGGTAGCTTAAGAAGTGTTACCACCCCTCCTCTTCCATCTTCACCTGCTGTTTTGTTCCTTATCTCAAAAATGAAATTGTTGTTGTAAAGATTTCGTAACCGGTCACGAAGATTCCGAAGACCTACCCCTTTCTCCAGTAGTTCCTCACTGCTAAGGGTCACCGGTGTTCCATCATTTTCTACTTTTATGACCATATATTGACCTTCAGCTTTTACAGAAATTAGTACTTCCAGCTCTACATGGTCATAATTATATCCATGTTTTATCGAATTTTCTATCAAAGGTTGAAGCGTAAGAGCAGGAACTTTTTGAGAAAGTAGCTCCTCATCAATATCTTTTCGAATTTTGAGGTCATTGGAAAATCTCACATTTAGAATGTTCAGGTAATATTCGAGGGTTCTCAATTCCTTTTCGAGGCTTATTTCGTTAGTATCACTGCTGTAAAGGATCTCCCTTAAAAAATCACTAAGATCTGCAATAGTATCCTTTGCTTTTGCTGAATCAAGGTCGGCCAGTACAGAAATACTATTTAGCGTATTGAATAAGAAATGAGGTTGTAACTGGGAGGAGAGCATTTTCATCCGCGTATTCACCAATTGTGTTTCCAATAGATTTCTCTGTAGCTCAGTTTCCTTTACCTGTTTAAGATAGTAGTAAGTATAAATAATAAAAACCATCGCAAAATAGATGAGGAAATTAAGGTCTACTACAGACATAAACCGGTGAAGGCTTTCGTGCAACTGATAATCGGCAGGATTAATATGGCCCATTAAAAGCCCAAAAATATCAACGATCATTCTTATAAAAAAACCTATCAAAATGGAGAAAGCGGTGTGAATAATAATAATCTTAACCCAGGAATAATTCTTATTTAGCAATCTTTTCGTGCTTATCGCGATCAAAGTCATATAGGTAACCACAATTACCCAGTCCAGCAGTACATTATAAAGTAAAAAATCGATCCAGGAAAAGGACATATTCCTGGGAAAAGTATAGCGAAAATAAGCAGTCTTAGTTAAATGAACCAGGTTAAATAGGGTATAGAATCCAGCAAGAAGAAGGACAAGATTGAAATCTATATATTTTTTGGCGGTTGTTTTCATGTTAAATTCCTATTTTCTCCAGGAACTGTTTTTTGTTCGACTTACTTATATGCAATAATTTCTCATCTGTCATTTTTGCATCTATTTCAGAAAATTCAGAATGTACTATTTCCTTTACGTGATTAATATTCACGATTGTGGACCGGTGAATTCTAAGAAATTTATCTGGGTCCAGAATTTCCTCAAGATTGTTTAGTGATTCCCGTAGCACATATTTTTTACCTGCTGTGAAAATTTCAGCATAATATCCCGAGGCAATTATATAAAATATACTCGCCGGCTCCAGAAGAATGGTTTTATTCCCCTGCTTTACAGGAATTTTGGAATTGGAATTTCCTGCCTTTGCTTCTTCGGAATAGATCCTGAAAAGATCCTTCACCCTCTTTTCAAAATGACTATCAGCTTCAATTCGGGAAAGGTTTAAAACCTTGTTGATAGTTTTAAAAAATCTATCGTCTTTAAAAGGCTTCAGTAGAAAATCAAAAGCATCTACATCAAATGCTCTACTGGCATAATTATCATAAGCGGTAATAAAAACCACCACCGGCTTGGGATTTGCCGTAATTTTTTGAAGGACTTCAAATCCATTCATATCCTTCATATTTATGTCCAGAAAAATAAGATCGGGTTTTAGATCATTTATTTGCTTAATTGCAGTTTTTCCATTAGAACATTCTCCCAAAACTTTTATTTGAGGCACTTCCTCCAAAAGGTTCAAAACCCTTTTGCGGGCTAATTCCTCGTCATCTATAACTAATGCTTTCATTTCAAAATTTTAAAACAGGTGCAATTTAATTTTTTTATCAATGGCTTCTGGAAAACTTTTAAACTGAAACTGAGCTGTTCAGGGTCAGATGAATAAAGGTAGTTGGTTAGGTTTGCTTAACTACGGAATCTGATTTAAACCTTTGATAAATTGCGGCCAGACCTGTAAATTTTGATATAGAAAATTAAACTTTTTGGTTTATGAAAAATTACTGCTGAAAACATTTTTAAAAATAAAAACCATCAGGAGATCTGCCTGATGGTTTTCATATGTTCCTAATTCATATTAATTAATTGAAACTACTGCATTATTCGATGAAGGAACTACATCAAATTTCAAATTCCTTTTTTTGTTACCATTTTTCATGGTAACCCTGTAAACTGCTTTATCAATTTTGTCTTTTTTACCGTTAGCTACCATATTATTCTTAACCATTGCCCAACCCTTATGTTCTTTGTATAATTTTTGTGCAAGGTCATAGGGAAGAATTATATTATCAAAATTCTGAACCGTTTTTACCAAATTTCCCTCTTTATCATAATCTGCCTGCAATTGTCCTTTTCTGGTTTTAAAGGTTACCTGATAAGAATAAAATTCATCTTTTGAATTTTGAGAAAGATAAGGGGTAATATCAAATCTTGAGTTTACAAATGCAATAGGATTTCTCTCAAATTCCCCGGGGAGATTTTCTGAAATTTTCACGGAAATTTTTTTTGTGGGACCGTCAAGTACTGTGGATGCATTGAAGCCAACTTTTGCTTCATTAAGTTCAATTACTTCCTGTGCATGGCTAACAGATGCAGAAAAAGCCAGGATTAAAATGATGACCAAGGTTTTCATAAGTGAAAAATTTTAAAGATTATTAATGATTTTACTGTTGTTTTTTGATTGATGTGAAACGTTTACAGTTATAAAAGTAATAGCAACTTCAGGCTATTTGAGAAGTAAAGATGCGAAAGCCCAATTTGTGGTAACCGGAAGGTAATTTTTTGCTTTAAGTTGTTTAATTTGAGAAATTGGAAATTATAATGCGCTAAAATTCAGGCTTAAAGCAGATTTAATGCTGTTCGTGTTGCAAAATTGGTTACACGCCTGTGGAAAGAAGAAAATTCCTGCGAAAATTAACCAAAAAATAAGCTAAGAAGCTGTTTAGAGTGAGTATTGAAATACTTTTCCAGGTAATAAGTAGTTCTTCTAAAAACCTATATTCAACAAAATATTACTGCTTCCATTTATAAAGATTCTGCATACTTTTTAAAATTATTCAGGATCGCCTGCCAGCCATTCCTTTGTAGATCCATTGAATTTAAATCTTCCGCTTCAAAAGTTTCTGTGACCTTTGTAGAATTACCGTCTCCCGCAAATTCTATAAAAACTCTTCTTCCATCATCCAGAGTTAATGCCAAAGATTTCTCCGGAATTACCTGATTATAAGTTCCGGAATAATTAAAGCCCATTCCTCCATCTTTAGCTTCCATTCTCCAGTTAAACTTACCTTCTTCTCTCACTTCATTACTTGCCGAGGGACACTGCCAGTCCTGGGACGCAAAATTCCAGTTTGTTATATGCCGTGGTTCTGTCCAAACTTCCCAGGTTTTTTCTACGGGTATTTCAACAATAGTCTCTACAGTAATGGATTTATTTTCTTTAGCTTTCATATTTTCAATTAATTTTTTTAAAAACTAAGGTTAGAATTCTTGGAACATTCAACCTGTTCTCATCATCAAAGTATTCTATAATTTCCTTGATTTCAAAATGCTGATTTTTAGCCGCAGAGGTAAAATCAGAAATATGGTGATTAAAACATTCCACGATATGAATTCCTTCATTTGTATGAAATCTGGCTTTTGTTCCTGAATATTGTTTATATGGATGCAGTTCACTAATGTAAATAATTCCGCTGGGTTTAAGTACTGCGGAAGCTTTTGCAAAAACTTTATTCAGGTCTTCAATATGCTCCAGAACCAAACTGAAGGTTATAAGATCAAATAAGGATTCGGTAAAATTCCATTCCTGAAGTATATCTGCCTGTATAAAACGAACCTTCTCCGATTGAATTTTTTGTCTGGCGCGGCTCAACATTTGTTCAGAAAGATCAACGGCAGTTATATGTGTTGCTTTCTCCAAAAGCCATTGAGTATTTTTACCCGTTCCGCAACCAATTTCAAGACAGGATTCAAAATGTAAATTTGATAAAGTTGATCTTAAAGATTCGGCTTCCAGATCCCTGGTCTTATTGCTGTTTGTATCATACTGCTCTGCCCAAATGTTATAAGCCTTTTCGACATCCATTGAAAAAAGTTTAAGTAATGAATATTTAAAGAAATATAAGAATCTTTTCTAACCCGATTTCCGGGAAAAGAATTGAATTGGTTCAAATGATCTTGCATAAAAAAGGCCAATAAAACTACCAGTTGCAGGCGAACAAAAGCAAACAATTACCAGCAAAAAATCTTCCTCCTGACTTTAATTTTTTATTGATTGTTCAGCCATTGAGGAAGAAAAAGGTTTATTCCTGTTATCATAGACTTAATTAGGGCTTAAGTATTATTTATTCTCTGTTTTCTTCCAATAATGAAGTACAGAATAGTGCCAATAAAACTGAAGAAGATTACAACTAATACCCAAATAAGTTTATTGTTGCCACTAAATTCATTTCTTAAAATGTCTATCAATGCAATTACAGGAAATAGTAATGCCACCAGGATTAATAGAATTTGAGGTGCGCCAATAAAAAGGTTTATCATTTTTTAAAGAATTTGTTTGGGTAACAACTTCGTTTCAAGATACAAATTCTTTTACTTAATAGGGAAGCAGAAAATTATAGAAGTTCTTTTTTGAAAATAAATACCTTGGTGATTCGCCTATTTAAGAATGTTTATAAAAAATTATAGGAATGTTTAAGATGCTTAAATATCTCTCTATCAATTTCCTCAACTTGGGAAATTCTAATCTGATTTTCAAATTTCCCGGATTTGTAGGTGCTTTTGATGATGGGATATTCCGTTTTTTCCTGTTTAGAGTAAAACTTTAGATCCAGCATCTTTTTCATCGGCCGTATAATGAGGAAAGTTTGGTTATGCACAAATACAATGCAATTTTTAGTAGCACTTACTGCTGTATCTTCCCAATCTAGTATTTCTGATAAAAGCCGGTCGAAAATTAGTACTACCTCGTCCTCTTTGCCTTCAAATAAACTATCAATATCTACTTTAGCGCAATAATGCCATTGGTTAGCGCTCTTTAATTTTCGTTCACAAAGGGGGCAGGTTTCCAAAGATTTTAATTTTTTAAAAGCAAATATAGATTATGTAAAGGATACAGCTTATCCTATGCAGTATTCCTATCCAGTTCACTTATTTCGGTTTTATATTCGGAAGGTAGTATAACAGCCTTCATTACTTTATCCAGATTTATGCTTCTGCTCAATTTATAAATTCCAAGCACGGCGTTTAAGAGTGAAAATTTCCGGAAGTTTAGCAGCTCCCGCACTCTCAAGGGACCAACCAACGTTTGCGCCTCCAGGAGAAGCCGGTAACGTACCGGCCCAAGGTGTTTTCGGTATTGTATATATAGATCTTTGGTGTAGTTACTGTAAGCCAGATCTTCTACCAAATGCTCCTTTCTCATCTTTAACCAGTCCTTAAAATTTTCCGGTAGTCCTTTAACTCCCATCCTGCTTCCAACCCTGTAAAACACATCGAATACTTCCTGCTTTTCTGCAAATGTAAGCTTGCGCTCCAACACTTCGAAAGATCTTATAGAATAATCGATGAGCATAAACAACACATCCCGGTATGCCCAATCCGGAATTTTAGCGCCACGTTTTTCCTCCACTGCAGAATGAATTGCGGCAATGGAATCAATAGCGCGATTGGCTGATTCTTTTTCTGAAAATACTATTTTTCGCGCATAGGAAACTGTGGAAAACAATCTTCCCAAAGGATCAGCTGGTAAGCGACCGGTAAAATACAGCCAGTCTACAGCCTTATTAAGAGCAAATTCTGCTGAAGCCCCCGCGAATATGAAAAGAATAGTATCTCCCTTTCCCCATATTTCCCGGACTATCGAATCCTTTTCTACAAAATATTCCATCTTATTCAATAACTTTAAACTTCATTTTCTTTCGACTCACTTATTGCAAAAACCTTACCTGTCAATCTCATTTTCTAAATAAGATCAGGTTCTTCTTTTTCTTCTTTCACACCTTCAATGTTCACTTTTCTTGTGTTGTTATTTAAATTCAGGTCAATCAGTAAATGGTTAGGATCTATGCCTGCCCGGAAAGGCTGTTCGGGAACAATTATAGTTACAGTTGATTTTCCAGATTTAATCCGATGCTTTTGAAGATATAACTCCTTCGATTTACCTCCTGATTTTGATCCGTAAATTCCTATTTCTATCCAGTCATTCATCGGGATTGCGGTTTCATTACCGATGCTGTCTACAGCTACTTTCCGAGCATTAATTTCAAGTTTTACCTCCCAATTACCTGATTTTAGCTTTTCAGCCATAACCTTATCAGTTTTAAGCTCCCAAAAGGTGTTTTCAGCAAAGAGATCTTTTACCAGGTATTGGAGGGAATCGGGAGTAACGGCCTGTAACTCCCTATATAGATCGAGCGTGGTTGGCAGAGGTGGTTCAGCCGGATTTTCTTTGATTAAAGCTCTCAGCGCATCATTTACTTTATCCTTCCCGATATAATTTTGAAGAGCATATAAAGCAAAAGGCCCTTTTCTATAATTCATAAACCTATTATAGGCGCGGAGTAAAGGCGGTGCGGCCCGGGACATCGGTACCTCGTACTCCTGGCGCATTTGGGACAAATATTTCTGCAGATGCTCGTAACCCAATTGATCTTCTACCACCTGCATAGCCGAATAAGTCGCCAAACTCTCCACGAGCACCCCAGATCCCTCAACAGTTGCGGGAGATAAATACCATCCCCACCACTGGTGCGCCACTTCGTGAGACATAATGTGAAAGGGAAGATCCAGCCCCTCCGGCTGCACGTTCATTAGGGTATATCCCGATGCATAATCTATCGTCATAGGATCGGCGTGAGCGCCACGACCGGGACCCGGCCGCTCGAGTACACGAAAATGACTGTAGGGATAGGTGCCGAATTCTCTGGAATAATAATCCATTGATGCCTGTGCGCTTTTAATCAGCCGGTCAATATTCTGATCGTGTTCGGGATGATAATAAATTTGGATCGTGACCGGCTTTGCAGCCTTTCTTATTCCCGAAACTGAATCTGTAGAAGTTTGCACAATATCAGTAGCTGGAATCCATTGTGCTTCGCGTACAGCATATTCTGCTGAAAAAATAGCGTAGGAATTATTAATAGGTGCATTGGTCTTATAATGAAAATATTGCCTGTCTCCTTTACTCCACATACGTTGTAAAGCTCCGGGAGCCACCGCAATCTGATCTTTGGTAGTACCAACCACTGCTTCAAAATTTATTTGCTGCGCGTGCCGGTTATCATACCGCGCCTTCACATCGTAAAGTGACGGCCTCACCGGGCGTGCGGGTAAATTATATTTTTCCCGTTCCTTTTCACGATATATCCGCCGATCATCATCAAAACCTACCACGGGCATCCAATTTTCATCTTTTATATGGGAACCATTTTCTATAACAGAAAGATCTACTCCTTCATTACTAAAACCTTCCTGTTTAACCTCAACTACAAAATTCATTTGTACTGAATCTCCCGGTTTTAAGGCATTCTTTAAAGAATAAATCCTGTACCCCAACTTATCATCAATCACCACAGGATCAGCTGCCCGGTCAAAAGAAACCTCTCCAATTTCCTGCCTCGGAATGGTGGAGAAGTGCAGAGAATCTATGTTCTTATCAGTACGGTTCACCAGCTGATAAATTCCTCTGATTTCTGCCGAATTCTTTACCGGAAATATTTCTACTTCTAATTTTACCGCGGCAAGCTCCGGTTGCAAAATGGATCTAAACTGTCCGTACTGCTGCTCGTATTCAGCACGGGTTTCCATGTAATCAGTGTTTACTATATAGTCATTCAGAATGTTTGTGTTGTAGAAAACATATCCACCCGAAATCAGAAGGAGGATAACAGAAACAATTAGAGTCGATCTATAATCTGAAAATCTTTGGCGCGCCTGATCTATTCGGTTGGCAAATCCTCCTTCTTTACTTCTAACCCAAAAAAGAATTGCGATCACAGAAAGCAGAAAAGCCCAGGCTGCCCAATAAAATTTAAAAGCTAGCCAGGGTTTCAGAAAAGGATCGAATTCGCTCATATCACTGTAGGACCATCCGGTGTCTGATGCATAGATCAACATCTTGTGCTCAATCCCGAGATTTGAAGCGAAAAGAATATATCCGTAAGCGGCCAAAGCAAGTATAAGCCCCAGGTATTTCTGATTTACAAGTATGTGTATAACCAGGATCAGCAAAGCAAAAAGCAGGTAGTTTGTGTATTGGAATCCGAAGAGCGCTTTAACATAAACCAGGATCTCAAAATGGTAATATCCCATTACCAACTGATTTATAATTCCGACCAGTATCAGAAAAGCAGTCCATACAGCTATAATCAGTGAAAGGCCCAAAAATTTTCCGAGGAAAGCAACAGCTTCCGGAACAGGTGCGGTGTCATATAGCTCATTTATCCCCGCATCCCGCTCCCGCCAAAGAAGTTCGCTTCCATAGAAAATAATGAGCAGGGGAATGATGATCCACTGGGTCTTGTAATTACTCAAAGCCGGGGTCAATATTCTTAGCACTTCTTCCGTCCTTGCATACAGTGGAACTCCATAAAACTCCATATATTCTGTAGCAAACAATCCTGTTCCTACAGCCAGAATCGCTACCAGGGTAATTCCAACCTTACTTTTTGCAATGGAACCGAAAGAACTTTTCGCTAAGCTCCAAACCTGCTTTACATAGGTAATAAATCTAAAATTTTGTACAACTTGAGGAATTCTGATCGAATTCGAATTTGTAGTTATTTCGGCTGAAGTGGGGTGCCAGGATTGTTTAACTTCATTAGATGCTGCATTTCGCTTTTTAAAAACTTTCCATCCTGCTTTTTGTGTTACGTGCTCCATTTTAAAGCTGAAATAGGCCAATGGAAGAACAGCTGCTGCAATAGCAAACCACATAAGGCGGTTCCAAAGCCATATTCCTTCCAGCTGAATGAGCCGGGTATTACTTTCAATGGGGGTCCAGCCTTCCATTTCCGCTGCTATGCTTGTTCCCAGCAAATCCATCAACTTGCCTAAAATTTCCCAGTCCAGTGCAAACCGAACAGTTGTTCCGGCGAATTGCGAAAAAATGATGATAGCAATGCTGGCAATATAACCGCCAATCGCACGGCGACTTAAAGCAGCAAAAGTGAACTGAATAGCTGTAGTTGCTACAACTGTAGGAAAGGCCAGAAAACCGAAATTGCTTAAATAATTTTCCATCTGGAATGGTCCGACGTTTTTTAAACCGGCGGGGAAAATGTAAATCGTTAATAGGAAGCCAATAAACATTGTTAAGAGGATCATTGTATTCAACATTAGGGCAGCAAGGAATCTTCCGCCCAGAAAATCTATTTTGCTCACCGGAGTGGTGAAGGAAAGGGGGTGCATCCAGGTTTGAAAATCCCTTGTTGCAGCTTCGCCGGCAATGCCTCCACCAATTACTACCCAGATGGCATTTCCCATTATGGTAAAAAATGCAATCGTTCCCGGAGAATTGATATAAGTACCGTCCGGAAGCGTCCCCAGTTTCAGAATTCCAAATCCGAAGATGAAGAATAGGGCAAACAACAGCCAGGTGGAAAAATGGCTCAATAAATAGCGAATTTCAAATTGAAGGATTTCTCTAAACTTCATAATTTTCACTTATAAATTGATCTTTACCTCCTGAATATTATCTCCACTTCCTTCCTCCCAATCCAGCAGTCGATAAGGATCAATTCCTGCACGTAGTGGTTTATCATTTACTTTTATAGTAATTGTTTGCTCCCCCTTATCAATGCGGTGCATTTCCAGGTGAAGCGGTTCCTTTCCGCTGCCGAAAATTCCTACTTGCACCCAATCGTCAATTGGTGGTTCGGTCATTACTCCGGAACTGTCATATACCTGTTTTTTTGCCTCTACCTCAAGAGTTACTTCCCAGGTGTCTTCTTTACTATGCTTGGCTGAAGCATTTTCAATTTTAAAATCCCAGAAAGTGTTTACTTCAAAAAGATCGTGTAGCAGGTAGTTTAGAGAATCGGGAGTGACAGCTTTTATTTCCCGGTATAGATCCAGGGTAGTCACAAGGGGAGCATCTTTGGATTCGTGCTCTTCAATTAATTTTTTAATTGCGCCATTCACCTGTTCTGCACCCAAATATTCGCTCAAAGCATACATCGCATAGGGACCCCGGCGGTAAGCTAAATAAGGATCGAGTGCCCGTAATAATGGTTCTCCCCGACGGATGGGTGCAATGGGATAATGATTGCGAAGCTGATTCATAAGCTTTCGAAGCTGTTCCTCTCCCAGGTCATTTTTCACTACCTGGATAGCCGAATATGTTGCAAGGCCTTCACTCAGAAAGGGCAATCCTTCAACAATTGCGTAAGGAAGTGTCCATTGATGAGCCACCTCGTGGGCTATTACGAAATAGGGAAAATTAAGACTGTTCTCGCTCTCCGGAACCCAGAATTCAAATCCTTGACCATAACCGATAATACTGGCATCTGCGTGTCCTCCTGTTCCAGTACCTCCGGGATGTTCCACGAGGTTTAGATGCCCGTAGGGATATGGTCCAAATTGAGCAGAATAGTAGTCAAGCGAAGCCAGTACACTTTCTTTTATACGATCTACGTGAGAGGTATGTCCAGAATAATGGTAAAATCTAATGTCGATATTTTTACCACCATTAGGATTTTTCCATTTTTCCTTATGGACATTATAATCCGCAGAGAAAAAAGCCCATTCTCCCCCAATGGGGGCATCGGTTTCATATTTGAAATAGTTCCGGCCATTTTCCTTCCATTGGTTAATTAAAGCTCCCGGAGCAACTGCTACCTGATCTCTGGTCGTGCCAACGACTGCTTTAAACATTATTCCGCCCCCACGGGATGCCGGTTCGCCTTCTTCCATTTCGTGCAAAGAGGCAATTATAGCATTAGGCTCCAGGCCGTACTTTCTTCGGTCACCCGGATTAATTAATTCCCGGCTTCTTTGGTATCCGATCATTGGAAACCAGCTTAAGTTGGTAAAATAACTTCCTTCCTCGATCAACTCACGGCTTATTCCAGAGTTGCTGAATCCCCTATTTTCCACAGAAACTTCATACTGCAATTTCAGGGAATCACCTGGAGCAAGGGCTTTTTCCAGAACATAGATCTGATGGCCGAATTCCTTATCCTGAAAAATCAGTTTTGCCGGCTGGTTCAGGCTTAATTTCTTTGTTATCACCTTACCCAAACCTGTAGCAATATGAATAGAATCTATCGGCTCATTTCTGAAATTGACCAGATTATAAGTGCCTGTAATTTCAACCATCCGCTGTTCAGGAAAAATTTCAACCTGAAGATCTGTGGCCGTTATTTCAGGCTGAGGTATACCTGCAAACTTACCGAAGCGATGCTCATATTCCGCTTTCTTCTCCTTCACTTCCGAAGAAGTCATATAAGTATTTACAATATTTGTATTATAGAAGATGAATCCTCCAAGTCCTGTGATCAAAACCAGTGCAAATCCTATAATCGATTTTGTGGAGCTGGTAAACCGCTGTTTCGCAATTTTGATCCTCGAATTAAAACTTTTCTCCCTGCCGCGAACGTAAAGCAGCCGGGCTACTACAGCCAAAAAGACTGCCCATCCCACCCAATATAATTTAAACCAAACCCACGGCATTATGGTTGATCTAAATCCCATCATTTCTGAATGAGTCCAGGCTGGGGAAGCTCCATAGACCAAAAGATTGTGTTCAATTTCGAGCATTGATGCCAGAAGGGAAATAAATACAAAAGCTAAAATGCCAACCAAATGCCCAATATATTTCTGATCCACTATTACGTGGATAACCAATGCAAGGAGCGCAAAAAGAAGATATTCCGTAAGCTGAAGTCCGAACATTACCTTCAGGTAAAGCCCTAACTGAAAATCATTGTACTCCAGAATCATTTGACCGGCGACGCCGGCAAGGCTTAAAAGTGCCATCAAAAAGACCAGAATTAATCCAAGTCCAAAAAATTTCCCAATGAAGGATGCCCATTCTGATCCCGGCATAGAATCGGTTATTTCACCAACTCCGGCATCCCGTTCCCTCCAAACCAGTTCGCCGGCAAAGAAGATGATAAGAAATGGAATGATCACCCAGCGACTTAATTCGTTTGACATTGAACCGGTGAGTTCCGCTAACACCCTGGACGTTGTAGGTAAAATTGGAGTACCCATAGCACCCATTTGATCTATGATCACCAGAATTGTCATTAGCGGAATAAAGATAAAAACCGCGATTCCAGCCCAGCTTTTTGTGATGTAGCGAAAAGATCTCCAGGCAATTGACATCGCCTGCGGTGCGTGCATTGAGAAGCCAAATCTTTGGGAAACCTGCGGAGAAATTATGGTTGTTCCAGGGATTACCCCTTCTCCTGTCTGTAAGGCAGATTCAAGGTTTTTTGATTTGGTTTTCTTTCTTCTGAAAATGTTTAAATTGAATTTGTTTGTTGTTCGGTGGGCAAAGCGAAAGCTGAAATAGGTTATGATGATCGCTAACAATCCAATACCCAGCCACAGAAGTCGGTTCGCGAGGAATGGGCCTTCCAGTTCCAGTAAGCGAGTGTTTTTCTCAATGGGAGTCCACATATGGGCAATATCTTCAACGACTAAGCGAATCCCGATGGGATCAAGAAGGGTTCCCAGGCTACGCTTAAAGAGCAGCATAGCCGCAACAAAAAATCCGGTAAAGACAAGTAGAAAACTTGCAAAATATGCTGCCATAGCTTTCCCGCTTTTCAATGCAAAAGCAAATTGAATAGCTGTTGCTGCAAAAGCATTGGGAAGAGCTATAAATGCATAGGCTGTAAGGAATATTGCAGGTCGAAACGGGCCCATAAGTTCCGGATTAACACCAGGTAAATAAACTCCGAATATTATTCCCGCCTGCACTGCCAGGAGGATCAGGGCGTTCAAAGCAAAAGCCGCAAAAAAGCGCCCTCCGAAAAATTTTTTTTTGCTTATGCCGGTGGTATAAATCAGGGGATGCATACCCGTGGCTATATCTCTTGCTGCAGCATCTCCCGATACCGCCGCTGCTATTATTAGCCAGATCAATCCGCCGAAAACGGTGGTAAGAGCAACCTGAAAAGGGGAATTCAGATAAAACTCAGAATATAAAACTTCAGATGCCGATCCATCCCGGGTCATCAGGAAAGAAAGTATCAGCACAATGATGAAAAACAACCAGGTCCAGGGTCGCCGGAGCTGATATAAAAATTCAAAGCGAAAGATCTCCCGGAATTTCATTAGATCGTCGCTTGCGGCTGTTGACCAGCCATTGTTTGAAAATAAACATCTTCCAGATCGGGCTCCACAACTTCAAATCCGTTGCCTGGATTCTCAGCACTGTAAATATGCACTACAGTTCTCCCGCTCAATAATTTTGTTGAGATCACCCGGTGTTCCCGTTCCACTTCAGGCAGATCAGATTTATTGATGATCTTCCGCCAGATCTGTCCTTTCAGGTCGTCTATTGCTTTTAAAGGTTCAGCCTCCATCAGGATTTGTCCGCGGTCAATAATTGCCATTCGGGTACAGAGTTCACTCACATCTTCCACAATATGAGTGGAAAGGATTACTACACTGTTTTCTCCAAGTTCGCTCAACAGATTCAAAAATCTCACCCGCTCTGCAGGATCCAGTCCTGCAGTAGGTTCGTCTACGATCATCAGCTTCGGATTTCCAAGAAGGGCGACCGCCACTCCAAACCGTTGTTTCATCCCTCCGGAATAACCGCCAAGTTTCTGTTTCCTCTTATCCCAAAGATTTGTTTGTCGCAGCAATGCTTCCACCACTTCTTTTCGTGCTTTTCTATCTGCAATTCCCTTGAGGATCGCAAAATGGTTCAATAGATCTTCAGCTCTGGATTTTGGATAAACCCCGAATTCCTGCGGAAGGTAACCCAGGGTTTTTCTAACCTCATCTTTTTGCTTCAGAACATCTATGTCACCAAGGCTGATGCTGCCCTGATCCGGCTCCTGAAGAGTTGCAAGGATCCGCATTAGGGTAGATTTTCCGGCTCCGTTTGGCCCCAAGAGTCCGTACATTCCCGTAGGAATGGTCAGGTTTACATCCTTCAGGGCCTTAACTCCGTTAGAATAAGTTTTAGAGACGTTATTTATTTTAAGTTCCATTTCTGTTGTTTTTTGATTGATTTATAAAAATTATTAGCGATTGATTTTTTTTCGCAGAAGGAAAGATCAGAAACTAAAAGGATTGTCTCATTAGTTCTATTTTATCAAATAATTCCCCAACGCCAAGGGCAGCCAGAATGATGAAAACTGCCAGCAGGAGCTTTACCAGCACCGGAACTGAAAATCCGAATAGAATGTAAACGAAGGTGGTTACGGGTGGAAAATAAACGAATGAAAGGAGGATCAGAAAAATTCCGAATAAAGGATCATTACCCCAGAAGGTGTTGATGATACCAACAGCTAAAACTGCTATTCCGAAGATCCAGCTGAAGATGTTCAGCTGGCCATCCATATGATCTGAAATTGAATGTAATCTTGTCATAATTTAAATTTTATAGGTTGATTAATTTTAAAATGTTGCGGTTTATTAAAGTCCAAAAATGAGAGGAAAGCTAAAGGTGACAATGATCGCCCAGATCACATAAACCGGGATATAGCCGGTAATGACGTTCCCAACGGCGTCAAGATTTTCTTTTTTAGAAGTAGCCTTCAGCAGTTTTCCGGTCACCATTATCAGGTTCACCAGGATCAGCAGATTGGCTCCCAGAACTGCAATTCTGTTGGGAGTAATTCCCCATTCAGAAATTCTGAAAAGTATGGCAGAAAGTGCTATCCCGTTAACCAGAATTGTTACTATAGAAAGCAGGATAAGGATCACGACTTCGGGCTTGCTTTTTCGTGTTTCCGCAGAACCCGCAACAGAAAAGAAAATGATTGCCATTACTCCAATTAGAAGTACATTGAAGATGAGAAGGAACTCCCGGTCATTGTACGGATCTTTCCCTGAATAAACCATCGCCACCAGGTAAATTACCAGCATCACCAGTACCAGCGGACTAAAGATCCTGGCGATAACGGGGGAAACTTTTCCAACCAGTTGCGGATTTGTTTGTATGAGATAGGTACCGAAAATGGGAACCGCCGGAAGTCCAAAAACAACAATATATTCGAAATAGAATTGTTCAATACTAATCCCCAGCACAGCAAAAAGACCGATAGTAATTCCTGTCATAATTCCGCCGGCTATGCAAATGAGAGCAGAGATCACTAAAAGGTCTCCATTGTACTTCAGGAAACTCAGTCGCTGTTCGTTATTTTTCAAATTTCTACCCACGTAAGAGAATCCCAGGATAGCCCAGAGGGCAAGGAGTAAATGGATACAAGACAGAATTACAACATCACTTTCCCCTACATTGGGAAGGGAATTAATAAAGATGGCCCCAATAAGGAAAGAAATTACAACAACTGCAATCTTACCCGCAGGTAGTTTGTTCTTCCAGGCAAAATAAGCGGCAAGCATAGGAAAGACAATAAACCCGATGTTCCTTGGGTAGAAGAATTCTTCATCTATTCCAAAAATGGCCGGAAGTTTAGCAATGAATCCTGCTACCAGGGAAGCAAGAAGGACGAAAATTAGTTCGCGGGCAGATCCCCAGTTAATATCCTCACTTTCGAAGTTTAGCCTCTCATTCCAGAATTCCGCCAGTGTGCTGCCTTTAAGCTCAGGATATAATGCATTAAAATCCTTTTTGAATGTGTTTTTGTTATTCCTGTACAGTTTCTCCAGGCTCACAGGATCTTTAAAATTGGTTAATATTTGATCTTTCATAATTGATGGTTTTATAGTTAAACTTTTGGATATTTTATTTTTGACAATTTTTAGAAAGTACTTTGAGTTTCAAAGTTGATAAGGAAATTTTTTTATGTTCTTTTTTACTTCTGAGATTTGATCAACTTTTCCAGTGCCGAAATATGTTCTTCAAAAGCCTTTTTTCCTTCTTTGGTCATAGAATATTTTGTATTAGGTTTCCTGTCTACAAATGATTTTTTAACTCCAATAAATTTTTCCTTTTCCAGGGCCTTAAGATGGCTTGCAAGGTTCCCGTCGGTCACATCCAGATACTCCTTAAGTGCGGTAAATTCCAGCATATCATTTACTGCCAGGGCAGACATAATACCCAGCCTTACCCTGCTTTCGAAGGCTTTATGTAGATCATCCAGGAATGTTTTCATTTTTCGTACTTCAAGTGCATTACAATTCCATACACAATGTGCATCAACCCGAAGCCTAAAGCCCAGAATATAAGTCCATATCCAATAAAATAGGAGGCTAAAAGCCCCAGAACAATTTGTACAATTCCCAAAGATCTTATTTCCTCGAAAGTAAATTTACTTGCATTAACCAAAGCGAGTCCGTAAAAAAGCAAAGTAGCCGGAGCAAGAAATCCAAACAAACCTTTAGATAATAGGATCAGAATGAAAATTCCACCGGTTACTAGAGGAATCGCCATATTAATAATCACTCTTCTGGCAGATGATGTCCAGATCTTTTCGCCGTCTTTTCTTGATTTCTTTAGGGATAGGATTACTGCGGTCCCTACAGAAAGAGCAAGCACCACAAGGGCTAATAATATAAGGTTATTAACCTTCCCGCTCATTTCCTGCCCGTCTATTGTATTATACAAAACAGAACCGTTTTCTATGTAAAATAAGCGGTAAGCAACGTAAGCTCCAACCAAAGCATAGATCCCCGCCAAAATCCCTGATAGGCCCGATAAGGACAGGAACTTCGTTGAGCGTTCCATCATAGAACGGATCTCGGTAAGATCCTTAATATATTTTTGTTCTGTTTCCATAGAAAGTACTTTGCATTACAAAGTTAAAAAAGTTTTTGTTGGTTTTACAAAAGGATGAAAAAAAATCTTCGATAACCACTGAACCGCCAGATAAGTTTACCTCCTGGTTTATAAACTGTCTGTAAAAATAGATTCCTTTTGAAACAAAATCAGCAGTAAACAGTCTTAGAAGAGAACTAAATTAAATAGTATGCTAAATTTCATCGATACTCTCAAACGGCAAAAAGTATTACAAATCTTCACCATTTACCTTCGATATTTAATTGGGGGCGCCTTTGTTATTGCGGCAATAGGAATGGGAAAATTAGACGGTACCAGTGATTTATTAAGTAGCAGCTCCTACCCTATAGATGAATCTACTCCACCAATCATTCTCTTTTTCAAAGTAATGTCAGAATCAGGATTATATTGGAAATTTATTGGCTGGACACAAATTGTAGCGGGAATATTACTGCTTACACAAAGATTTGCAAAACTTGGCGCGATCATATTTTTTGGATTGATCCTTAATATTTTCGTAATAACCATTTCCTATGAATTTAAAGGCACACCCATCGTTACAGGATTAATGCTTTTGGCCACAATTTACTTACTGATATGGGATTTAAAGTCCTTTCAGTTTTTGATAAGGGAAGAAGGAGTAGTAGAAAGTAAAGGGCTGGAGTTTGCAGATAACTTTTATTGGACGTGGCTTGGCTTAGCAATGATTTTTACTATTATTCCATTTACCATTTTGAAAATAAATATGATTATCACCCTTGGAACGGTAATCTTGGAAGGCTTTATTGGTTTATTATTATTTCTTTTAAAAAGAAGCTATTTTCCCCGCGCTTTAACCAATTAGAACAGCTACTAAATTCATTCTTTATTTCCTTCTGAAATTTTAGAAATAAACTGAACTTTAGATTAAGCTAAAGGTTACCTTAAATAGGAAGCACCATTAATATCCACAATTGTACCGGTTGTATATTCTGCCCCTTCTGAAGCCAGGAAAGCTATAGAATAAGCTACTTCTTCGGGTTTGGCCAATCTGCCCAACGGGGAATCCTTCATAAGGCTTTTCCGTTCAGCATCGGTTAAGGTTGCGGTAGCCATATCTGTTTCTGTAAATCCTGGAGCAACAACATTAACAAAAATATTATGTGGGGCCAAAGCTTTCGCCAGCGACTGGCTTAGAGAATTAACGGCAGCTTTGCTCGCACCATATGCTGGCATATTGGGTTCTCCCCGAAAAGCACCTCTGGATGATACATTTACTATCCTACCTCCTCCACTTTTCATCATATGGTGGGCAGCACAAAAACTGAGATTTGCCACAGCTATTAAATTGGTATCTATTATAGACTTCCAGGAATCCTTCCATTTAGAATAAGATATTTTTGAAATGTTGTGTAATTGAGCTATTCCGGCATTGTTAACAAGAATGTCTATTTTTCCAAAATCAAAAACAAAATCTTCTAACAGTTTTTGAGCTGAACCTTCGTTGGAAACATCTGCTTTATATTTCCTGTGTTCTTTTCCCTCCATTTCCTTCAGGGTTTTTTCTGCTCCTTTATCATCTGTACGGTAATTGATTCCAACCCTGGCTCCTCTTTTGGCAAATTCCAATGCAGTAGCTTTCCCGATGCCTTTGGAGCCTCCGGTTATAAGTACGTTTTTATTTTTAAAATTCATCTTGTAAATTACGTTATTCAACCAACTTTTTACTTTCCTTTTCTGTTCCCTCAGGATTATGCTCTCTATACAATTTTTCTCCAATTGTGCCTTCATCTCCCAAAGCTCTTCCTTTAATTAACCAGGCAATTCCGAAGAGTAAAAGGGCCAGTGATTCCAAAATAAGAGTTGAATATTCGAAGAGTTTAAAACTGGCAGAGACAGGAACCAGGATCATTAATATTATTATTGTTATTCCGCAGAACCTGTAAATGTTATTTTCATTCAACCTGCTCACCGGAAGATCTTTATTTTCCCGCTGCCCAATCGTAAAGACATTAATAGCCAATAATGAAAAAATCCCAAAAAGAAGTGCTGCAAAACCATAGTGCAACCATCCCAACCATAAATAAGTATAAGGTATTAATGAATAGATCTTTTGATCGGCAAAATCGGGATTAACAGGAACAAAGGCAATTCCCAAAGCCATTATACCTGCAATATTGGTTAGAACCTGATCATTTTTCCAGATCGAAAGATTTCTGTGGCCTTTGTAACAGATCAAGAAGAAGCCGACAGCACTTAGAGTCCCGGTAAAAATATCCCTAAGGTTAGTATAGTAGTAATTACTTATAGATTCCTGAAGTGCTGTATCAAAGTAATCAATGAAAGAAAGAATAATTAGAACAACCGGCAGAAATACACCTAAATATCCAATGGTTCTCCGCAATCTTCGGTAAGTAAATAAATGATTGTTGAAAAATATAGAGCGCCGATCTTTCATTGCTTCTAAATTAATCGAAAAATATCAGTTTTACTATTTCAGGAATTTTCCGGAGGAATTTACAGGCTGCTACACCACCAACTTATATCCGTAGCCCCTAACATTTATAATTTGAAGGTCTGGGTCTTTGTTTAGCTTCTTCCGCAGTTTTGTTATAAACACATCCATACTACGCGCATTGAAGAAATCGTCGTCTCCCCAAAGTTTTTTCAAAATTAAGGAACGATCCAGCACTTCATTTTTGTTTTTGCACAAATGCAGCAGTAGCTGCGCCTCTCTGTGAGTTAGCTGCTCGCTTTCCTCATTTTTATAAGAAAGTGTTTGTTTTGGATAATTAAACTGGTACTTCCCAATTTCAATAATTTCATTCTTTTTTCCCTCCTCCTTTCGCTTTAGCAGGTTATGAATGCGAACAATAAGTTCTTCCATGCTAAAAGGCTTCTTCAAATAATCATTACCGCCCGCGTTAAAACCCTCAACCACATCTGCAGTCTGTGATTTGGCGGTAAGAAAGATTATAGGAATTTCTCCATCGAGCTGGCGTATCTCCTTAGCCAGAGTTATCCCATCCTTCCGGGGCATCATCACATCCAGCACCAGCAATTCAGGAGAGCGGGACCGGTAAAGCTCAAGAGCTTTTTCTCCATTTTCAGCCAGCAGAACCTTAAAATTCCTTGTTTCCAGGCTTTCCTTTACGATCTGGCCCAATGCTGGCTCATCCTCGGCTAATAATATCGTAATCTTTTCATTCATGTGGCAGAAGGATTTCAAATTTCGTGGAACCATCGGTGAAAACCAATATTTCCCCACCGTGCTTCTCAACGATCTGTTTTGTGTAGTAAAGGCCTATTCCAAAGCCTTTAACATTATGGATATTTCCGGAGGGAACGCGGTAGAACTTCTCAAATATCTGTTCTGCGTGGTTCCCGGAAAGGCTGTTGCCGCTATCTTCAATTTTGATCCTCACCTTCTCCCCTTCAGCAAGTAAATCTACTTCAACAATGTCACCTCCATATTTAACGGCGTTATCAAGAATATTGTTCAGCGCATTCTCTAAATGAAAAGGATCGGCAAGAATTATTATGTTTTCTTTTCCATTTTTAAAACTGAAGGATTTTTCCTGACTCAAATTCTTATGTTTCTCTACAAGCTCTGAAAGTAAACGGGAAACATTTACTTTCTCTTTTTCAAGCTGAAGTTTGTTCCCATCTAAAGTTGCTGTTTCCAGTAATTTTTCTACCATCATCTGTAATTTATCAAGCTGAAGGTGGGAGAGCTTAAGGTATTTTGCAGTCTTTTCAGGATCGTTTTGATAATTGAAGTTCTGAATACCTTCCAGTGCTACTTTTACTGTGGAAATAGGAGTTTTAAATTCGTGGGTGATGTTACTTATTAGATCATTCTTAAGTTCTGCCAGTTGTTTTTGCCTGTTGATGATCCTTAAAAGAAAGAAGAGGCAGGCGACGACTGATGCTACCAGTAAAGCGGAAAGAATCATACCCAGGAGATTCCGTTTTAAAATGGTAGCGGTTTCATTCGTGAAATACAATTCAAAGCTACTGTTCTTTGGCAGGTAAGCAGATTTTGCTAAAGTTTTTAAAGAAGCTTCATCTATTAAATTAGGATTGAAGGATTGAATATTTCCGGAGTTATTCATAAAAATATATCCATAATCCACATCCAGGCGTTTTGCCGAAAATTGATCTTTTATATAATTGTTGAGCAATAAGGTATTGAGAGTATCTGTTGTAATAGCTACAATTACCCGGGAGGTAAGTTCAAAAAGATCTTTAAGAGAATCATTAGGTTTTGTTAGCCTCACCACATCACCTTTCCTGATTCCGTGAGTTTCAATAAACTTTGTGGATTTGGAGAATGCATTTTTTCTGCTTTTTGTATCACCCGATATCACTCTTATTTCAGAAATATCGCTGGGTTTAATTGTGTCAATTCGAACACCTCGGGTAGTGTATTTGTCAATTCGTTTTAAAATGCTGTCAAAATCCCTGCTTTCAGTAAAATTAGAACCTTCTTTTAGATCAAACCCAAAGGTATTTCTTTCAGCCATTTCTATATAATATGCATCTACCGCATTATCGAGGCTGGCTTGAATTTCACTTACCAATTGCTGCTTCCCCGCCTGGTAATTTTTATAATTCCAGTAAAACTGAATAGCTAAAGTGACAATGATCACGATGCTAATAAAGTATAGAAGGTATTTATATTTCTGTTGTTGCATAAATCAAAAGTAGCTTATTTAATTTCCGGAAACCAAAGCGGTTAACACTAGTTAACACTGGTTAACTGAAGGCCTTTAAGTTTTTGACCACTTTTGATCTGTCAATAAAAAACGAACAAAATGAAAACCAGAATTATTTTAGCATTCATCCTGCTTAGTGCCGCATCAAAAATGTTTTCTCAGGAGTTCCAGGGAATAGCCGTCTACAAATCTAAAAGAACATTGGATCTAAGAATTGACAGCACCCAGGTCAATGATGCAATGATGAAACAAATGAGAGAACAACTTGCAAAGCAAATGCAAAGAGATTACACTCTAAAATTTAACCAAAGAGAATCTATTTACACAGAAAATGAAAAGCTCGAAACTCCGGGAGTACAAACTGGCGGAATGAACATTGTAGTATCAGGTAACAACAGTATCCTCTACAAAAATACTGCAGAAAAAATGTTCCTGAGGCAGCAGGATCTTATGGGGAAATTATTTCTTGTAAAGGATACTTTGAGTAAACCAGATTGGAAACTGCAAAGTGATACCAAAAAAATTGGAAAATATACCTGCTATAAAGCCACCTGGACCAGACCAATTACAGAACGGGAATTCAGGTCTGGCGAGGAAAAAGTAAAAGAAGTAACTAAAGACCGTGTAACCACAGTATGGTATTCTCCTGAAATTCCAATTAATAGCGGCCCGGGTGAATTATGGGGATTACCTGGGTTAATTCTCGAGGTGCAGGAAGATAACTATAGCTTGTTATGCAGCGAGATCATTCTTAACCCTTCTGAAAAATTTGAAATAGAGGTTCCAAAAAAAGGAAAAATTCTTTCCCAGGAAGAATTTGATAAGGTGCAGGAGGAGAAAAGAAAAGAGATGATGGACAGGTACGGAAGTGGGCGAAAAGGTGGAAATGTAATTACCATTAGATCCTCCGGTCAATAAAGATTTCATTCTTCTAATCCTTTTCTTATTCCTGATGAAAAAAATCCTGTTTTTAACAGCTGTACTTTTATGCTCTTTCCTCAACGCCCAAAACGTAAAGGTAAGTGGGAGTGTAAAGGACAGTTTAGGCAACCCTCTCGAAATGGCTAATGTTATTGCCACAAAAAAATCTGACGGGGGAATGGAGAATTACGCCATTGTAGATCCAAAAGGTGAATTCCAGATCCTCTTAAAAGATGGTGCAGCTTACACCCTCACTGCAAGCTTTATGGGAATGAAACCGGTTTCGAGAGATATTGATCTTACCCCGAATTCTACTGCTGTAGATCTCGATTTTATTTTATACCAGGATAACAATCAGCTGGAAGGGGTGGAAGTGAAATACCAGATGCCGGTGGTGGTTCGTGGAGATACAATGGTTTATAATACAGATTCCTTTACCAATGGGAATGAACGAAAGCTTGGGGATGTATTGAAAAAACTGCCGGGAATCCAGGTGAATGATGATGGAGAGATTGAAGTAGAAGGTAAGAAGGTTTCTAAAGTTATGGTGGAAGGAAAAGATTTTTTCGATGGAGATTCCAAACTGGCGACCAAAAATATTCCTGCAGATGCGTTGAGCAAGGTTGAAGTTCTAAAAAATTATAATGAAGTAGACCAAATGCGGGGACTCGGGAATGATCAGGATAATGTTGCAATAAACATTAAGCTCAAAGAAGGAAAAAAGAATTTTTGGTTTGGTGAGCTTGAGGCGGGCCTGGGAAATGGACAGGAAACAAGATATTTAGGAAGTGCAAAACTTTTTTATTACAGCCCCAAAACCAGCATAAACTTAATTGGAAATTCTAATGATGTAGGGAAAGTACCTTTTACTTTTAGAGATTATTTTAATTTTACGGGAGGTTTCAGGAACTTTTCCGGGGGTACGAATTTAAATATCAGCGATAGTGGACTCGGCTTTTTGATTACCCAAAATGACCGCGCTAATGAACTGGAAACAGACTTTGGAGCTGCGAACTTCAGCCACCAGGCATCTTCAAAACTTAGCCTTAGCGGATTCACAATTTTTAGTGATAATAAAGTGAATTTTCTTCAGCAGTCAATCCGGAATTACCTTCAAAATAATGCTACGGAAATAAATACGAGTGACAGCGACCAACACAGCCGGTTGGGAATGGCAAAATTCAGTTCGGTCTATAAACCAAATACACAGTTTCAGGTGGATTATGATTTGCTACTGAAGATATCCCGCCAGGACGAATTTTCTGATGCTGTTTCTGTTTTTTCTGAAGGAAATTCCGAGGTAATTAATCCTATTACCGAAAATAAGGAGAATGAGCCTTTTTCTGTTAATCAAAATTTAAACCTTTACTATACTCTCAATTCAAAAAACATTTTTGCGGGTTACCTTCGGCACTTATATCAAAATGAAGATCCTTTTTACAACGCAATCTTACAGGTTCAACCTTTTGAAAGTATTCTGCCTCTAAACGAGGATCAGGATGATTTTAATATCAATCAGGAAAAAGAGATAAGAACATCGAAATTTGATTCTAAAATTGATTATTATAGGGTTATCAATGACCTCAGCAATATTAATCTAAGCCTGGGTGCCACCATTAGTGACCAGAATTTTGATTCAGCCATCTTTCAGCTGCTAAACCCAGGAGTAACAGATAATTTTGAGGAGGAAAATCTAACAAATGATGTAAATTATAATTTCCTGGACCTTTTCTTCGGAATTCATTACAAATTTAAACGGGGAATTTACACGATTACTCCGGGAGTAACTTTTCACAATTACAATTTAGAAACTCAACAAAACTCTGTAATTACCAGAGAAAATACCTCCCTGCTCCTTCCCGACTTTTTTGCCATTGCACAGTTCAAAAGAAGTGAAAGCCTTAGGTTAAGTTACAGGATGACGGCAGATTTTACCGATGTCAATAATTTTGCAGAAGGTTATGTATTTAATAACTATAACAGGCTTTTCAGGGGAAACCGGGAACTGGAAAATGCCCTTTTTCATACGCTTAACCTTTCGTATTTCAGCTTTAGCATGTATAATTTTACAAACGTTCAGGCGGGGATCAATTACAGCAAAAGAATCAATCCTATTAGGAGCAACACATTAATAGAAAACATTAACCAGGTGTCCAGTCTTGTTAACAGCAATTTTGCCGATGAGACTTTTAGCGCCAACGGTAGCTATCAAAAAACTTTTAGAAAGTGGAAAGCAAATCTGGAAAGCAATTTCTCTTACAGCAATTTTAATGTTATAGTGAATCAAATCGAGTCGCAATCTCAAAGTTTTGCTCAAAATTACAGAGGCAGTGTGGAAACCAATTTTATGTCTGCTCCTAATTTTGAAATTGGTTACAACCGAATAATAAATGCATATGATAATGCCGGAGTGGAAAGCACTTTTTTAACTGACAGGCCATTTGCGAATGTAGAGGTAAAATTTTTAAAAGACTTTCTATTTGAGGCAGATTATAGTTACTACAATTATCGCAATAAGGAAAACACGATAAAAAACGAATATGCATTTTTAAATGCTTCTTTAATTTTTAGAAAAGAAAAGAGCAGTTGGGAATTTGCCCTAAATGCTACCAATCTTCTGGATGTGGAAGCGCTTAACAGAGATTCTTTTAATGAAATTTTTAATGTGACCACTGCTTATTTTGTGCAGCCCAGGATCGTGATGGGTAGTATTAAATATAACCTTTAAGCTATTAGTATTTAACCTCAACCGTTAGTTAAATTGTGCTAATTATCATTTATTTAGCAATACCGGTATAGTTAGAATTAGAACGAAACTTTAATTTGGAGGTTCTAAAACTGCGAATTATGAACAAGGTGAGAAATTTCCAAACTAAAAGAACCAAGGAAGGAAAGGATTTTATAAATCCCGATAGTAATTCACTGCTCTTTCAAAAACGGAAACGGGGATTCGTTTTCCAGGGATGGAAACGATATGAAGAGGCAGAGGAAGAAGAATAGTTATTTATACGAAAGACAAGTTGGATTAAAGACAGGAACGGTATAAGTTCCTGTTTTTCTACCTTTTATAAACACTTTAAATTAAAGACTGCAGAGAATATTTTTGATTTTAATATTTACTTTATGAAAGAGTTTTATTCCTTGTTCCGTAGATCTAAATACTTCTATTTTCAATTATTTCCCACTCATACATTTTTCCAAACTCGCCAAGATTTTTGGGTTCAATCGTAAATTTTATAATTTCAATTTCATCTTCATCATTTGAAATGTGGCCGGTAGTAGAAATTAATTTTCCTTTTTTAAAATCATATTCTTCCATTTCAAATATTCCGCTTGCAGATTGTGACCCTGCACTTTTTGCTCCAATGATATTCATTTTCCCGTTTTCGTATTCAAATGAATATGATTGGTTTGAGCGAGTAAATTGGTAGAATATTGTTAACACTCCCTTTTCAATTGTCAATTCCGGCTCAAGGTAATTCAGCATTCCACCTTCATCACCACGTGCTATAAATTCATTGTTTTGAGAAATAACAATATTGCAGCCCTTATTATTATTTAGCAAAACCAGAATTATCCGGGGTTTATTATTTTTTACGTAACAGGAGGCGCATCTTTTTTCGGGAATACTATCTTTCGATTCGAGAATAACGGCTAAATCTTCAATCCCATCCTTATTTAGATCTCCTCTGGCTTCATTCAGTAAATTCCATTGAAGATCCTTTTCCACCAATTTCCAGGTTTTTCCCAAATAATCAGGATAAATAGAATCATCAACCTGTGAAGTTCCTGTGTAGGAAATAAAAAATAGGAGAATTAACAGAATTCCCCTGATCTCAAATTGAGGTAAATAAATATTTGTACGCATTCACTAATTTTTTTTCTGGAGAAATCCCTTTCCTAAATTTACTAAATAAATAACCTGACCCAGAACTGTAATTGTAGTTAAAAAATAGATCATTAGGGTCAGATAATTTTTAAACTCAAATCCGTATTGCAATTGAAAAAGCTGTGCCAGGAGCCAGATTAATAATATTCCCCCTACAGTTAAAATTATATGGATTTTATTCAGGCGTTTGGAAAGTTTTTTATTGGCCTTAATCATTAACCAATACCCGAGCCCTATTATTCCGAAGAGAATAGAAATAAAAAATATTAAAAACGACTGCTCAAACACATAAAAAGTATCTAAAACCTGAATAGTGGACATTTTCTTTTGACTGGAAATTCCCGCCAATAGTAGGACCGGAATTGAAAGTAAAAAAATTAAATGCGGATCCTTAAATAATTTTTTCATTAAATTTTTTTAGCAGTAACTGATTACAAATTAATTCCTCCTCCATTATATTATTCAGAAA
>CAZXEY010000018.1:26976-31219 GCA_964639695.1 uncultured Antarcticibacterium sp.
TTTCAGGTACTTTATTTAAAGGGAGCGGCAAATCAAATAGTTTAATATTTAAATTCATAACTTTTTTTGGAACACCCCCGATTATTCTTTAAATTAAAGGGAAAGAATTGGAAAAGGAAAATTTGAGTTAGGAATAATTAAAAAAATTAAGTTATGGCCATTAGTAAAGGAGACAATGTTAAATGGAAATGGGGAAACGGGTATGCGGAAGGTAAAGTTGAAAACACTTATACCGAATCTACTACCCATAAGATCAAAGGATCGGAAGTGACACGACATGGTTCCAAAGATGATAAAGCATTATATATTAAGCAGGAAGATGGAGATCGTGTTCTTAAGCTGGAAAGTGAGGTTGAAAAAGTATAAATTATGGAAAATGAAGAACAAAAGAATATAAGGCAGGAGTTTAATGATAATGTCAATATGGCTCCAAAAGAGCTGGAAGAATGGCTAAAGACAGAAGATTCAAAATCGGTGGGTCAGGACAGTGGTGATGGTGAAGCCATAGGCCATAAATCGGGAAAAAAAATAATTAAAATCAAACACAAGAGAAAGGACGAATTGACCAAGGCCGATTATGATCATATGAAAAAGGTAAATAGCTATATAAGCCGTCATACTGCGCAAGGTCCTTCTTCAGATAAAGAAAATTCACCGTGGAGGTATTCTTTGATGAACTGGGGTCACGATCCCTGTAAAAAAAGTGACTGTTAAAAATCTCTATTTTTATGAAAGGGAGGGCTTGATTGCTGTTAGAATTGTATGAAATTCTGTGGAATTTTCAGAGTTAGAATATTCCACTTTTGAAACTTGAATATCTTTAAAGCCTCTTTTAGAAACTATATTGGTTAGTTCCTGCAGCCGGTAAAAATTAAAGAAAATTCTGTCACCAGCGGAATTACTTTGAAAACCAGAATTTTCCGGATTTCCCTCAACAAAACTAAGATACAGCAGTCCGTTTTCCTTAAGCAGGTTAAAACTATCTGCTATTAATTTTTCACAGTCTTCTTCGGAAATATAGGGAATGCAGAATCCAGCAATAACCCCATCATATTTAATTGGTAATTCGCTAATTTGTTGGCATCTCATAACCTCAAAATTTGCAGAAGGATTGTTTTTTTTAGCAAGCCCAATCATATTAGGTGCAACATCAATTCCCAGAATATTTAAGTCTGGACGTTTTGAAAGGAGATACTTTGTGATGTTTCCGGGGCCACATCCCACTTCCAGAAGACGTGCATTTTCTTTTGTTATTGTTTCACATATAGAATCGTAGGTAGAATTATACAGATCCAGGTGCATAAATTTTTCCTGATATGCTGAAGCTATTTTATTCCAGGTTCCAGCTGTCTCTTCATACCTTTTCATAAAAATGAGGTTTTTAGAAAATAACTTGTCTCTATTCCTAGTAGCTGATTCAAAAGGGTTATTTAAATCAACTACTTGTGCGTTAATGTAGTAATTTTCAATCTGAACCTCTTTGTTCTGATTTCATTACGGAGCAAGTTTTACAACAGCCAATTTAACTTTTAAAACTGTCTATCTCAATTATTCTGAAATAAAGAACAGCCTCTACTCAATTGCCACTTTCGCCCAATCCCAGCCTTCAAGTCCCGCCTCATTAACAGCTTTGACCTGAATTGTACTTTCGGCCTTTACATCATTTAGGGTTGTTGTTGTTTCATTAGCTCGGGAAGTTTTCCATTGTCCGTCAGTGGATTGATAGCGGACTAGATAATGTGAAATTGAACTCTCGGGAGATGCATTCCAGCTAACTGAATATTGGCCCTTCTCCTGAGGTTCTGCCACAACTCCTTTCAGCCTGGATGGGCTGGAAGCGAGTAGCATGAGTGTCGCTGTGGTAGTTTTGGCCACTTCTGTAACTAACTGGTGATTGATTGTTTCCAGGTTATCATTCCATTGGTGATAGTATGGATTGCCTAAAACAGGATAGGAACCAATTCCACCCACAATATCACCATACGCTTCATAGTAAGCATGAGCATCTGTATTTTTGTAGTATAAAGCATCATAGGTGATCATATCAGTAAAAATAGATGCTGCAGCATGTTGAATATCGCGAATCCCTTCGTTAGAATACCTGATGGTATTATCAAGCCTGCTATCATTGGCCCATCCTACCATATCATTATTTAATGCTCCCACTATATTCACCTTATTTTCGATCGCCTGCCGAACAAATTCCCGACTGCCCAGCAAACCTGCTTCTTCCCCGGTAAAGGCCAAAAACATTATAGTTGCCGGCATGGGATTATCGGCCATTATTCTTGCGGCTTCAAGAAGAGCTGCAGTTCCTGAGGTATTATCATCAGCACCCGGACCATTTTCAACCGAATCGTAATGACTGCTAATTACATATACCAGTTCCGGATTTGTGGTTCCCGGTAAAGTGGCAATCACATTTGCAGTTTTTCCATTATAGGTTTCCCGGTTAGGGCTGAACCATTGCAGTTGCGGTTCGTATCCAAAAGATTTAAACTTGTTGTAAATATACTCACTGGCCAAATCATTTCCGGGTTGAGAAATATATTTTGAACCAAACCTGTATAGGTCACTCTCATAGCCATAAACACGATGTTCTGAAGCTTCGGAAACAACTTTTTCAACATCAGCCTTAATTTTGGCGTAAAGCCTTTCACCTTTTTCCCTAAGCAACTCTTCACTTTCTAAATTAGAATTTACCCTTTCCAGCAAGGTTTCCATAGAGATCTTTTTATTTAGGTCCAGCAGGTAAATTCCTCTCTCGGGAGAAATAGTATTTCCATCTCTTTCAGCTACTATTAATATTTTGCTTCCTGAAGGATCAATTTCCCACTGATATTCCGGAGCAAAAGTCCGCACCGTATTATTATGAAAAAGTTTGGTGACTTCTCCTGATGTAAGATCGTACATAAAAGACCTTCTATGCCTGCCTTCCCCTTTAGCTGCTATTAGTCGCTCCTCATCAAGGAATTTCGGGAACCTGTCGTGTTGAATCTCCTGGGATATCCTGGTTATTTTTCCTTTTAAGTTTGATATATAAACTTCGTAATCACTTTGCTCCATCATACTAAATGCAACTCTTTCACCTGAAGGGGAAAGTGCTGCATCAGTTAACCGGTTTGATGTGATAATAATGTCATATTTATTAGCCGGATTACTAATTTCTACTGCCGTAAGCGTTCTTTCCTGATCCTTTTGGGATTGGACCAGAAGATGAGACTTGTTGTAATCCTGCAAGGCACCTTCCACCACCTCAAGTTGCTTTGTTTCAGTATTGTAAATACCCACACTACTCCCCTCTTGTCCATAGCTAAATAAAAGGTGTTTTCCACTCAATGCTAAGTTAGACCTCTTATTCTTCGTAGAAATAAGTTCAGATAATTTATCCCCTTTCAGGTCATACTGGTAAATTGAGGAATATTCATTTTCCGGTTTTGAACCAAGAATATATAATGAATGATTGTTATCTGAAATCAAAAACTGATCGGCCTTTACCCCCTGAAACTTTAATTTTTTAGGAGATCCTTTTCCCTTTTGACTGTAGATAAAAGTATTTAGATCAACTACCGAATTGTAAGCATTCATAAGCTTGATGTATTCTTCACGCGTAGATACAGTCTTCATTCCTTCCTCCCTGGCTTTCTCTGCTTGCAGCACCTCCTCATTCAGGTCAGTTTTTTTAAACACCCAAACATCACCTGCAAGATCAAGAGATTCTCCCTCAACTCTAAAAGCTTCCTTATTTGTTGTTACATCTATAACTTTAGAGTTTGTAACCATCCCGTCTTTCTGGGAGAAGATCACATACTTTCCATCTTTTGAAAATTTTAGATTCCCGCCATCCTCCGAAATTTCCTTTACCTGAAAAAGTTCTCCGGTTTGAAGTGCAATCCGTTCAAAGTAATCCTCCGCATCTTTTCCACTGAGAATGGATTTGAAGGATTCCAGCGCCTCTACATAATCGCCCTCATTCCAATCATTGACAGCTTCATCATAAGTCTTCTGAGAATTTTGGGAATAGCCTCCAATAGTGAATAGTAAAGCAAATAATATAAGGAATGATCGCATGTAGAATATGTTAGGTGAATTACAAATATAAATGTTCTAAAGTTATCGTTATATCCAATAATATAACCGTAATAGATTCAGTATATAAACATTGTACCGGGAAGAAAGAATGTTGGGTAATTTATTATTTTATAATGACATTCAAAACGGGGGTTTTCAGAAGGACACTTTC
>CAZXEY010000019.1:0-30264 GCA_964639695.1 uncultured Antarcticibacterium sp.
CGATTCCACTTTCTTTGAAATATTCCCAATGGAATTTAAGTATGGAACTGCTAAGGGTTCTTTAGATCAGCCGGAATCCATTGTACTTTCTGAAGAAATGGCCGAAAGATACTTTGGATCTGAAAATCCTGTTGGAAAAGAGATAAGTATGAATAAAACTCCATTAACAGTAAAAGGAGTTTTTGTAAAAAACCCTAAGTTTCATTTACAATTTGAGTCCTTAATGCCCCTTTCTTTGGCAGGTATCCCTGCAGAAAGAATGCAGAGCTGGGGGTGGAATCAATACTATAATTATGTAAAAGTAAAACCCGGCGCAAATGCAGAAGCTTTACAAGCGAAATTACAACCTCTTGTTGAGCATAAAACAAAAGAAACAGGACAGGGAGGAGAACTTGCTTCTAACCTAATGAATTTACAGCCTTTAAAGGATATCCATTTACGCTCTTCTAGCTTTATTTATGATAATGCCCAAAGAGGAAACATAACCTACGTTAAGGCTTTAACTTTTATTGCCATTTTCATTTTGCTCATCGCCTGCTTCAACTTCATTAATCTTGCAACTGCCAAATCTCTTCAAAGAGCTAAGGAGGTAGGAGTAAGAAAAACTATTGGAGCCGATAGGAAACAACTGATTTTTCAGTTTATAGGAGAAACTGTATTCCTAACAATCATCAGTATTATTTTATCCTTAGTACTTACCACTATATTACTTCCATGGCTTAATGAATTTACCGGGAAAACCATTGGTTATTCTGTTTTTGCAGATCCTTTTACCATATTTATTTTCCTATCCTTAACTCTTATTGTTGGAATCCTGGCGGGTCTTTACCCTGCTCTTATCCTTTCAAGATTTAGGCCGGTTAAAGTTCTTAAAGGTTCAGCCGCCGGGGACCAGGAACCGGGAAAAACTCCTTTTCTACGCCACGGGCTTGTAGTGCTGCAATTTTCAATGTCTGTACTATTAATAATAAGTGCAATCATAGTTTATAATCAGGTTAATTACCTGCACAACAAGGATCTTGGATTTAGTAAAGAACAGATCATGTTCTTTCCCATGCGTGGCGATCAAATGTTTGATAATAAAGATGCTTTTAAAGATCAACTGGAACAAATCCCTGGAGTTTCTTCAGTATCAATTGGATATGGCTTCCCGGGGGATGCAGTTGCCGGAGACGGAATAAAAACTATCAAAAATGGACAACTGGTAGAAAACCCTGCTACTCAATTAATGGTAGATTACGATTATATCAAAACCCTTGGATTGGAAATGGTCGCAGGGCGTCCTTTTTCTGAAGAAATGGGAACAGACAAGGATAAAGCCTTTATCATTAACGAAACCGCTGTTAAAAACCTTGGATTTGAAACTCCTGAAAAAGCTATAGGACAACAACTTACATGGAATGTATGGAATAATGTTAATCCCGATTCATTAAAAGTGGGACAGGTAATTGGCGTCGTAAAAGACTTTAATTATAAGAGCCTTTATGAGAAAATTGAAACAACAGTGCTACAAATTTTTCCTGATGCAGCCTGGAAAGTGGCAGTAAAAATGGAAACTGCTCAACTGGAGTCTTCCCTGGATAATGTAGAGGGAGTCTGGAACACTTTCAGCCCGGAATATCCCCTTGAGTACAAATTTCTGGATGAAAATTTTGATAAAATGTACCAGTCCGAAGACAAATTAAAAACTCTCTTAGGAGTCTTCACCGGCCTTGCAATCTTCGTGGGATGTCTTGGATTATTTGGATTAGCGGCTTTTTCAGCAGAAAGAAGGAAAAGAGAAATTGGTATAAGAAAAGTGCTTGGAGCAAGTGTTGAAAATATTGTCATGCTTCTCTCCAAAGATTTTGTAAAGCTGGTTTTTATTGCCTTATTAATTGCTTCTCCCATCGCCTGGTACTTTATGAATGACTGGCTTCAGGATTTTGCCTATAGAATCAATATTGGCTGGTATGTTTTCATCATAGCAGGAGTGGCTGCCATAAGCATTGCATTAATTACAGTAGGTTTTCACGCTATTAGAGCGGCGGTTACAAATCCTGTAAAAAATATAAGGACAGAATAAAAAGCTCCTGAAGGGGGAATAAAATTATACATCAATCAATCTTTTTAAATATGAAAAATAGCATCAAATTTTTCTTCTTCGTTTATGTACTAACTATTACCTCCGTAGGATCCTCACAAAACAATGGTTCTTCAGAAGATGAAAAGTGGGTAAGATCTGCCATTTTGGATTATGTGGAAGGAGTCTATGAGGCAGACACTACAAAAATCTATAGAAGCGTACATCCCACATTGGTTAAAAGAGGTACAGGCTACGATATACAGAAAAAGGAGTATCGCCCCATGGGGGAAATGACTTTTGAGCAGTTGGTGAACCTGACCAGGAACTGGAACCGAGATGGCTCCAGAGCCAATTCTAAAACGATTAAACAAGTTACAGTTTACGATGTTCAGGATAAAACAGCAACGGGCAAAGTGGTAGCAGCCTGGGGTACAGATTATTTTCACCTGGCAAAGATCGATGGAAAGTGGTACATCATGAATGTACTGTGGCAATCACTTAAGCCAAATTCGTAAGCTAATATTTAAGGCAGCAGGTAAAATTGAAAAAGCAGTATTATGATACACCAGTCTTTAAAATAAATAGTGAGAAACTTATGGAGGCCCAAGAGTTTCACCTTCATAAATTTTCTGGGACTCTCCTTAGGAATTGCAGCTATAAAGCCGGACTTGCAAATCCGGTAAAAAATTTAAGAACGGAATAGATCCTGGATTTAAGTTAAAATGAAAATAACTGGTTAATATATATATTATGATCAAAAATTATATAAAGCTGGCTTTTAGAAATTTAATGAAGCACAAAACCTTCTCCTTCATTAATATTTTTGGACTTTCTATAGGTTTAACCTGTTGCATGTTGATCTCCCTGTACATCTTTCACGAGTACAGTTATGATAAGTTTCATAAGAACGGCGACAGGATCTATCAGTTAAATTCTGTATTTATAGAAAATGGTGAAAACAGGCCAAGTGCTACTGTCCCTGCTGCTATGGCAGGAGTTCTAAGACAGGATTTTCCTGAAATAGAAGAATCTACCCGGTTGCTGGGATTATGGGAAGATGACAAAACTTTAATGAAATATGAAAACAACGGAATATCCAGAGTTTTTTATGAAACAGACGGATATATAGCCGATAATTCTTTCTTCGATATTTTTAGTTATGATTTTATTGAGGGAAATCCTGAAACTTCTCTTGACGAACCTAATCAAATAGTAGTAACCGAAGAAATAGCAACCAAACTGTTTGGTGGCGAATCTGCAATTGGAAAACAAATTAGAGTAAGCAGCAGTACCAACGGGGATTTTGATTACACCATCTCGGGGGTTTTTCGTCCTAATTCACAACCATCCCACCTAAATGCCCGGTTCATAATGTCAATTAAAGGTGGTAATCTTGAGAACTTCTTCAACGACAACCCAAATTTATTAAACAACAATATGTTTTTTACATATTTTTTGCTGAAGGACGGAACAAAGGCTGAAACTTTGGAATCAAAATTTCCTGCTTTTGTAGAAAAAAATATGGGAGAGGAATTAAAGGCTAGAGGTTCGGGAAGGGATTTGTATCTCACAAAACTGGAGAACATCCATTTACATTCGGAAATAGCAGAAAATGTTACTCCGCCCGGAAGCAGGAAATATATCTACATTTTAGCCTCCATTGCTATTCTTACTTTAATTATTGCCTGTATAAACTTTATGAACCTCTCCACTTCCCGCTCTTCCAAAAGGAGTGTAGAAGTGGGGGTAAGAAAGGTTTTGGGAGCAGAAAAGAAAAGTTTGATATGGCAATTCCTTGGGGAATCCTTAATAATGGCAGTTATTGCCTTCGTTTTTGCTGTTGTGGTCGTACAACTATTTCTGCCTGTTTTCGAACAAATATCCGGCAGGGAAATCACCCTTAACTGGATCCAGCATGTACAACTATATTTTATCTTTTTCCTCCTGGCCATATTTACAGGGTTCCTGGCAGGAAGTTACCCAGCATTCTTCCTTTCCTCATTTAAACCGGTAAGGGTTCTAAAAGGGAAATTCTCTAATTCTTTTGCTGCTACTTCCCTTCGGAAGGGACTTGTGATCGTTCAGTTTGTGATTTCAATTGTATTGATCATAGCTTCAGTGGTTATCTCAAATCAAATGAATTTTCTCAGATCTACAGATCTTGGCTTTCAAAAGGAACAACAACTGGTCATTCCGCTACGAAGTGCTCAGGCAAAGCAGAATTATGCAAATTTAAAAAATGCACTTGCCAATACTTCTGAAATTTCTTCAGTAGGAGGATCCGCTTATTATCCCGGGATCCGGAATCCGCAAGATTGGTTGATGTATAAGGAAGGACAAAGTATGAAGGATGCTAAGACCGTTTTTATAAATCAGGTAGACGAAAGCTTTTTACAAACCCTGAAGATCCAGCCGATTGCAGGAAGAGCTTTTTCCAAAGAATTTCCTGCAGATAATGGAGAAAATATGGTGATCAATGAAACAGCAGTACGGGAACTGGGATTTTCATCGCCTGAAGAAGCTGTAGGTAACTGGATAGGTTTTGACTGGGAAGGCCAGCAATACAGGTTTGGAGTAGTAGGAGTAGTGAAAGATTTTCATTTTAAAGACCTGCACATGGATATTGAATCATACGGTTTCCTTTTAAATATCGATTCCAGCCCTAATTATTTAATAGCAAATTTAGGTGTGGGAAATATGTCGGGTGATTTAAATAATATTGAAAATACCTGGAAAAGTTTTATTCCCGATGAACCATTCGAATACAGCTTCCTGGATCAGGATTTTCAAAAGAATTATGAAGCTGAAGATAAGCTCTCCCAGATGATTAGTTATTTCACATTAATCGCCATCCTTATTTCCTGCCTTGGGTTATTTGGCCTGGCCACTTTTAGTGCAGAGCAGAGAATAAAGGAAATAGGATTAAGAAAAGTGCTGGGAGCCAGTAGTACTAATTTAGTTGCTCTGTTATCCAGGGATTTTTTAAAGCTCGTAGCAATTTCCATTGTCGTGGCTTCTCCGGTGGCCTGGTATATTATGGATCAATGGCTTCAAACTTTTGCGTACAGGATCGATATTACTTGGAAGGTTTTTGCCTTTACAGCAATTTTGGCAATAATAATTGCCCTGGTGACTGTTAGTTTCCAGGCCATGAAAGCCGCCCTAGTAAACCCCGTCAAGAACTTGAGAACCGAATAGGCGCCGATCCCCTATCCTCGCTGGAAGATTTGCCCACAGGAATGGAAAATAAAGAAAGGATACTTTAAATATAATCATTATGATAAAGAACTATTTCAAAATCGCCTGGAGAAGCCTTTTAAATAACAAGGTTTATTCTTTATTAAATATTCTGGGATTGGCGATTAGCCTAGCCTGTTTCCTTCTTGTAACTCTTTATGTTATCGATGAACTGAGCTATGATCGCTACCACGAAAAGGCTGAGAGAATTTACCGTATCAACAGTGATATTACTTTAGGGGAAAGCCAGAAACTTCCTTTTACATCAGATATGATGGGACCAACACTTAAGAATGATTATCCGCAGGTGGAAAGTTTTGTGAGGATTTACAATTCGAATGGTTCCAAACTCTTAAAAAAAGGAACTGAGTATATTAAAGAGGGGAATTTAGCTCACGCAGATTCTACTTTTTTTAAAGTTTTTAGTCTTCCGCTCCTAAATGGAAATCCGGCTACTGCTTTAAAAGAACCACGGTCTGTGGTACTATCTGAATCCTCTGCTGAAAAATATTTTGGCTCTGCAGATATCTTGGGTAAAAGTGTTGAAACTGTGCAGGGAGTAGAGTATAAAGTAACCGGAGTGATGAAAAATATCCCTCCAAATTCCCACTTCAACTTTGATTTTATTTTTTCCATGGATAATGACATTTATCCATTTGGGAATTTTATTAGTCATAATTTCCATACCTATTTGTTGTTGAGAGAAGGAGTTAAACCGGAGGAAATTGAAGAAAAATTTGATGATTATTTTGACCGCTATTTACAGCCTGTTGCCAAACAGGTTCTTAATATTAACAGCAGGGAAGAATTTGAGGCTGCCGGGAACAAACTGGAGTATTCTCTGTTCCCGGTAACCGACATCCATTTATATTCAGATCGTAATCTGGAAATAAGGCCGGGGGGCAGTATACAGTATGTAAAAATTTTCTCGGCGGTAGCGCTTTTTATTCTGTTAATTGCCTGCATAAATTTTATGAACCTTTCTACAGCAAGATCTGCCGGAAGGGCAAAGGAAGTAGGAATTAGAAAAGTCCTGGGCTCTGCACGTAAGCAGCTCATAACTCAGTTTTTATCAGAAGCTGTTTTAATGGCAGTTATTGCTATGATACTTGCAGTTGCCATATCTTTTCTTGCCTTACCTGCATTTAATGAAGTAGCAGCAAAAAATCTTTCAATACAAAGGATTTTTCAAACCGATATGTTGCTGCTCATATTGATTTTGCCTTTACTGGTAGGATTTCTCGCGGGGTCCTATCCCGCTCTTTTTCTTTCTAATTTTAAACCGGTACAGGTTTTAAAAGGAAGGCTTCAGTTAGGTGCAAAAGGAGGAACTTTTAGAAATGTTCTCGTGGTATTTCAGTTTACAACCTCCATAATCCTGATAATAGGAACTATTGTAGTATACCAGCAACTGGAATTTATTCAAAATAAAAACCTCGGCTTTAATAAAGATCAGGTAATTATAGTGGATGAAGTATTTGTATTGGGACCACAGCTTCAGGCATATAAAAATGAAGTTCTTGAAATGCCCGGTGTGCAAAGCGGTACTGTGAGTTCTTTTATTCCTGTTGGCGGTTCCTCCCGCAGTGAAGAAACCTTTTCCAAAGAAGCTGTCATGACTACAGAAAAGTCTTTTTCTATGCAGCAATGGAAAATAGATCACGATTATATTCCCACCCTGGGAATGGAAATTGTAAAGGGAAGAAATTTTTCCCGGGAATTCAGCACCGATTCTTCTGCGGTTATTATTAATGAAACCACTGCCAAAACATTAGGGACAGAAGATGTGATAGGGAAAAAGATTTATGGTGTCACTGATTTTGAGACAGGAGAACTTACAGCTTATACTGTGATTGGGGTTGTGAAAAATTTCCATTTTGAAACCCTTCGGGAAAATATAGGGCCTTTGGGTTTTATTTTAGGTAAAACTTCGGGTTTGGCCTCCTTTAAAGTTAACACTGCCAACATTCCTCAGGTTTTAAATGCTATGGAGGAGAAGTGGGGAAATATGACCACCGGCACTCCTTTTACCTACAGATTTATGGACGAAGCATTCGATGAAATGTACCGTACAGAACAACGGTTGAGCAGAATCGCCCTTATTTTTTCTATTCTGGCAATTTTCGTTGCCTGTTTGGGACTGTTTGGCTTGTCTACCTTTATTGCAGAAAAAAGGATCAAGGAAATAGGAATAAGAAAAGTACTTGGAGCGACTGTTGGAAACATTGTCCAAATGCTTTCCAAAGATTTCGTAAAGTTGGTATTTATTGCATTTGTTATTGCCACCCCTTTAGCCTGGTACGCCATGCAAAACTGGCTACAGGATTTTGTATATCGTATTGATTTGAGCTGGATTTATTTTGTACTTGCGGGATTCCTTGCACTCTTAATAGCTCTATCTACCGTTAGTTTTCAAGCGATTAAAGCGGCACTTATTAATCCTGCAAAAAATTTAAGATCTGAGTAAACCCCCTTAAACCCCACAGGGGAATAAACCCAAAGTAAATGCTACAGAACTATTTCAAAATAGCGTGGAGGAATATTCTTAGAAACAAGGGAATATTTGCATTAAACAGTGCCGGCCTTGCAATTGGAATTGCTTCCTGTCTTACAATTATGCTCTTTGTTGCAGACGAGCTGAGTTATGACAGGTTTAATAAAAATGCAGACGAAATTGTACGGGTAGTTTTTAGAGCAAAAATTAATGGAGAAGAAATGAAGGAGGCTGTGGTAATGGCACCTGTGGCAAAGGCTTTGAAAAATGAATTACCCGAAGTTCTTGATGCAACGCGTATAAGAAATATTGGCACTCCAAAAATCACATCGGAAAATAAATCTTTTCGAGACAGCAAATTTGCCTATGTAGATCCTAATTTCCTTGACATTTTTACCCTTCCTATTATTGAGGGTACTTTTGAAGATCCTCTGGCAGAACCAAATACTGCAGTAATTACTGAAACCGAGGCTAAAAAACTCTTCGGAAATAAAAATGCCCTTGGCCGCTATATACAACTTGCCGATAAGGAGGAGCAATTCATTGTTACTGCTGTATTAAAAGATTTTCCAAAAAATTCCCATTTTCATTTTGATATTCTTGCTTCTACAGAAGGTTTTCTTCCCGCAAAGGGAACTTCCTGGGTAAATTCCAATTTCTTTACATACCTGCTACTTGAGAAAGGAACTACTGTAAAAGAGGTGGAATCGAAACTTCCCACTATTGTTGAAAAATATATGGGACCGCAAATGAAAGATGCCATTGGGATGACCTTTGCCGATTTTAATAAAGACAATGATATAGGATTGTACCTCCAACCTCTTACAGATATTCATTTAAAATCAGACTTTACAAGTTCAACGACACTAGAACCGGGAGGTGATATTCGGTACATCTACATTTTTAGCATTATAGCTGTTTTTATGCTCATTATAGCCTGTATTAACTTTATGAACCTTACTACGGCTGCAGCCTCTAAAAGGGCGAAAGAAGTAGGGATTAGGAAAGTTCTTGGCTCCGGGAAAAAACAACTCATTTTTCAGTTCCTGGCAGAATCTTTTATTGCCGCTGTTATCGCCACAACCCTTTCTTTAGTTCTATTTGAATTGTCATTGCCAGTATTTAATAATTTATCAGGAAAAGAACTAAACATCGACTACCTATTCCAGCCATATATACTGCTTTCGCTCCTGTTATTGATATTTATAATCAGCTTTTTGGCCGGTGGTTATCCAGCATTCTTTCTTTCTTCTTTTAAACCAGTTGCTGCTCTACAAAATAGAGTTTCGGGTACAAGAAACAGCAAAATCATAAGAAGTGGTTTGGTGGTTTTTCAGTTCGTAATTTCAGCAGGTTTAATTTTTGCAACTTTAGTAGTTAATGAGCAACTGTCATTTATTCAATCAAAAGATCTTGGATATGACAAAGAGCATATGCTGGTTCTCCGGGAATCTTATTTGCTTCAGAATAATCAAGAGACATTTAAAAATGAAATTCTTAAGGATCCACGGGTAGAAAATGTAAGCACCTCAGCTTTTATTCCGGCAGGCCTTACTGATAATGATATGTCGGGTATTTATTTGGTCAACGAATATCAGCGTCGTATGTTCGTGTACAATATTGATGACCAATATATCCCTACAATGGGTATGGAAATCCTAAGCGGCAGAAATTTTTCAAAGGAATTTGGGGCAGATTCCACAAGTGTTATTATTAACCAGAGCGCAGCAAAAGCCCTGGGTTTTGATAAAGATCCTATTGGTAAAACGATACACAGGGACACGAACATTGGAAAAGAGAGCCTTGTGGTTATTGGAGTAGTAAAAGATTTTAATTTCAAACCTCTGCACCAACAAGTAGAACCTCTTATTATGTTGAACCGCACATATGGAGGACTAATAATAAGGGCAAAAGTGGCTGATATGCAGGGGCTTATTCAGGATCTTAATGAGCAATGGAATAACTACCAGGTTACAGAGCCCTTTTCTTATGCTGTTTTGGATGAGGTTTACAACGAAACCTATCTTACCGAACAAAAGATGGGAACTATTCTAAGCATATTTGCTTTTCTTACAATTGTTGTTGCCTGTATTGGATTATTTGGTTTGGTAACTTATACGGCAGAACAACGTTTCAAGGAAATAGGCGTGCGAAAAGTTTTGGGTTCCAGTGTTTCTGGTATAGTCGCATTACTTTCCAAAGATTTCCTAAAGCTTATCCTGCTATCCTTTCTTATTGCTTTTCCTTTAGGATATTATTTTATGGAACAATGGCTGCAGGATTTTGCCTATCGTATTTCAATTGACTGGTGGATTTTTGCCCTATCAGGTTCTCTAACACTAATCATTGCCCTATTAACGATAAGCTACAAAAGTATTCGCGCGGCTACTGCTAATCCTGTAGATAGTTTAAGAACAGAATAAAAATCTTACTCCCCTCAGGCATAAAAAGCCAAAAAATGCTAACGCTTGTTAGAATACATCGATTGGCAGAGACTCTGGTTACTGCATAAATAATTGTATTGGTAACGAACACCAGTGTTCGCAACCGAACACTTTTATGAAATGTTTGAGAAGCATGTTATTGATAATCAACATATTATGTTCGCGGCACGATTTTATTAATATTCCTACAAACAGAGGTGTAAAATTGTATAAATGTTTAAAAATTCTGCTGGTTTAGTAGGCGTTAAAAAGAAATTAAATATTCGATCATGATAAAAAATATTTTTAAAGTGGCTTTCCGGTATTTAGCTAAACATAAAGGCTATACTCTTATCAATATTACAGGATTGGCAGTGGGAATTGCCGCAGTAATTTTGATTACTTTTTTTGTACGAAGTGAATGGAGTTTTGATAGCATGCACGCCAAAGGTGACAGGATACATAGGGCTTGGCTTCAGGAATATTACCAGGGAGAGATCTTCAATAATACCGCCACTCCCATTCCTTTGGGTCCATTACTTGCCAATAACCTTCCGGAAGTTGAAACTGTAGTGAGAACCACAAATATTAGTGCTCCCTTAAGGAATGGAGTGAATACTTATAACTATCCCGTAACAATGGTGGACAGTACCTTTTTTGAAGTATTTGATTTTGAACTATTAAAGGGTGACCGCAATAATCCTTTCCCTTCAAAGAATTCCATTATTCTTACTGAAGATGCCTCCAAAACCCTGTTTGGAAATTCAGGATCATTAGGAGAAACTTTGGAACTTGAAATAGGAGGCGAAAAAATGCTTTTTACTGTATCAGGTTTGACTGAGGATGTTCCTTTTGAATCCAGTATTCAATATGATTTTTTAATACCCTTCAGCAACGCCGTACACGTTTGGAGCGAAAATGCCCGGACTTCTGCGTGGTCCAATGTTTCTGTTCAAACTTTTGTGTTGCTAAAAGAAGGCGTAGAACCTGAAACGGTAAATTCCAAAATTCCAGCCTTTATGAACCCCCTGGTGGCAAAAAACTATAAACCGGGAGAATATAATGTAACATTGCAACCACTTTCAGATATACATTTCAGCACAATGCTTCCTGAAGATATTCCTGCGCCATCCAATCCTTTATACTCTTACATCCTTGCCACCGTGGGAATTTTGATACTTCTTATCGCCTGTATCAATTTTATCACCTTATCCACCGGAAGATCTGCCACCAGAGCTCTTGAGGTGGGAGTAAGAAAAACAATGGGAGCCGAAAGGAAACAACTTGTTTTTCAGTTTTGGGGAGAATCCTTTCTGGTAACGCTTTTTGCCTTAATTATTGGTGTGGTACTGGCATTCTTGCTGTTAAAACCTTTTAACCAATTAGCAAACCGGGAATTTGTTTTTTCCGCAGATCCTTTTACCCTCATTTTTTGCTTCCTGCTTCTGGTATTCATCACACTTTTTGCAGGTGGCTATCCGGCTTTGGTTCTTTCATCATTCCAGCCGGTAAAGGTTCTTAAAGGGAAATTTAAAACCGGAAGGATGGGTTTCCTGGGAAGGGCTTTGGTGATTGGTCAATTCGTAGCATCCATTGTTATGATCATTTGCACAATCATTATAGGGCAACAGCTTAATTACCTACAAAGCAAAGACCTTGGCTATAAAAAGGAACATATCATTATTGTCCCTACCAACAGGCCTATGGCTGAAGGAAATATGTTGGCGGCAAGATATATTAATGAACTGGAAGGCAATCCGCAGATCATCAATTCGAGTAAATCTCTTTACAGTATGGCAGAGTTTGGGTGGATGCAATTGGGTTATATGGATGATAATAACGCTTTTCGTCAATTTAGATTTAATGCTGTAGATCCTGAATTTATTAATACGATGAACCTGGAAGTAATTGCCGGCCGCGGCTTTATGAAAAACAATCCTGCAGATTCTTCTGCAATTATAGTAAATGAGGCACTTGTACAGCAATATGGCTGGAAAGATCCTATTGGCCAGAAATTGCCGGGCAAATATCCTCAACAGGTAATTGGGGTAGTAAAGGATTTCCACATTGAATCTCTTCACAATCCTATTGAACCGGCTGTAATGGCGTTAAAAGCAAGTTCTATTTTTGAAAATTCCTCAGATGTCAGCTATTCCGCTTCTCCAAGTCCCAGGATCTCTGTGAAATTCAGAGAAGGTAACCTCCAGGATCATATAGCCATTTTGGAACAGCACTGGAAAAAGGTCGCCGGTGACCAGGAATTCAGATATAATTTTCTTGATGATGCTTTAAGTGCTGCTTATGACCAGGAGCGAAGGCTGAGCAAGATCGTAAAACATACGTCGTTTCTTTCGATTTTTATTGCATGCCTGGGACTGTTCGGACTAGCCACCTTGGTAGTGGCGCGAAGAAAGAAGGAAATTGGAATCAGGAAAGTATTAGGAGCAGATGTTAGTACACTGGTAGCCACTCTTAATAAGGAATTTGTCATACAGATTATCATTGCTGCCGTCATAGCATTTCCCCTGGCCTGGCTTATGTTAAACCGGTGGATGCGTGATTTTGAATATCGAATTAACATGCCTTATTGGGTATTTATTTTTGCAGCCATTGTAGTTATGGTGGTTGGTCTGGTAACGGTAAGTTTCCAGTCTGTTAAAGCTGCTTTGAGAAATCCTGTTAAAGGTTTACGATCAGAATAAGCTGTTATGAAAGAAGTTTATAGAACAAAATATGAAAACAAATTATTTTAAAATCGCGTGGCGGCATTTAAAGAAAAATAAGCTTTATAGTATAATCAATCTTTCGGGACTGGCTATTGGTATTACCGGCTGCTTACTTATTGGGATCTACATTTGGCACGAATGGAGTTACGATCGTTTTCACGCCAATGTTGATAAAATTGTTCGTGTTACCTGGGAATATAACTTTGATGGAACCAATGAAGAAACCGCTCTTACGGGAACAAAGGTAGGTCCCGAATTTACCCGGCGGTTTCCTGAAGCAAAAGCCTATGTGAGACTTTTAAAATATCCGCGGGTAGTGGCTTATGAGAACCAGGCTTTTGAAGAAAAAAACTTTCTTTATGCTGATTCCTCTTTTTTTAAAATCTTTTCTTTTCCAATACTTTCCGGTAAGTCTGAAACTGCTTTAGACAGTCCCGAAAATATTGTTCTTACAGCTTCAACCGCAAAAAAATATTTTGGAAGTGAAGATCCTATTGGCAAAAGAGTAAATGTAGGAGGAACAAAAGACTTTACCATTACTGCTGTTACGGCAGATCCCCCTCAAAATTCTCAGATAAAATTTGATTTTGTTGCTCCTTTTGCCAGTCTTAATGCAGCAAAAGAAGAAAAATGGAATGAGGCCAACTATATAACATTCTTGTTGCTTAACCAACCCGAAAATATTCTTCCACTTCAGCAAAAAATTAGTGAATATGCCAAAGAGGTGGGTCGTGATGAAATGCAGTTACAGGGAAATAATTCTATGACATACCACCTACAGCCGCTAACTCAGGTTCACCTTTATTCGAAATTGGATGGATTTGAGCCTAATAGCAGCGTAACCTATTTATGGATCCTTGCTGCGGTGGCCCTTCTAATTCTTTTAATTGCCTGTGTGAATTATACAAACCTCAGCATTGCTCAGGCAGCAGGAAGAAGTGCAGAAATTGGCATGAGAAAAGTATTGGGAGCTGGTAAAAGCAATATTTTTTATCAGTTTATTACAGAAGCAATTTTGATGACATTAATGGCATTTGGCATTACTCTCTTTATTTCCTTTTATCTTTTACCATCATTTAACCAGTTATCAGGAAAGCAAATAGAAGCAGATGTAATATTTGAACCGGTAACTATCCTTCTACTCTTTGGACTTTCCCTGTTTGTTGCTTTCCTGGCAGGAGCTTACCCGGCCCTCGTCCTTTCCGGTGGTAAAGTTATAACTGTTTTAAAGTCGGGCTTTTCCTTTACAGGTTCAGCAGTTTTGAGGAAATCCTTAATAGTATTCCAGTTCGTAATCTCTGTATTCCTAATTATTGCCACGGTAGTGATCCTTCAGCAGTTAAATTTTATACAGGATAAAGATCTGGGGTACAAAAAAGAACAGGTTTTGATCCTTCCGCTGGACACAAAAATAAAAGAGAACTATCCGGAAATAAAAGCGGCTGTGGAAAATCTTGGAGGCGTTTCTGCTGTTTCCGCAGCTTATGAAGAACCCACTTATATTGGCTGGAGTGATGGATTAACCTCTTTAGAAAACGATAAAAAAATTTCCATTAACGCAATGCCGGTAGACGAGAATATTATCGAGACTCTTGGATTTGAAATTATTTTCGGTGAAAATTATACCACCAGTGACGTACAATTAGCAGATCCCGAGATTCATGGAGATAACATCAGTTATACCTATATGTTAAACGAATCGGCGGTTCGGGCTTTGGGATGGACCCCGCAGGAGGCTATTGGGAAAAAGGTTTCCAAAGGACGTGAAGGTATCGTACGAGCTGTGGTGAAAGATTTTCATTTTAGGTCGCTTCACGAACCCATTGGTCCGTTAGTGATTTTTATGGACAAGCGATTAACCGGTTCTATGTTTGTAAAATTGGAGGAAGCAAACTTATCATCTTCTTTAGCATCCCTTGAGGAACTATGGAAATCAAGAATACCACATCGCCCGTTTGAATATCAGTTTTTAGATGAAAACTATACTGCCCTTTATAAAGCAGAACAAAATATCGCTGCAGTATTTACTACTTTTTCCATTGTAGCTATTTTCCTTGCCTGCCTGGGATTATTTGCCCTTTCGGCATTTTCTATGGCGAAGCGTAAAAAGGAAATTGGCATTAGAAAAGTTCTTGGAGCCAGCGTCCCGGATATTCTTACACTTGTATCAAAAGATTTCATCAAACTGGTTTTAGTTGCCATTTTTATTGCAATTCCTCTGTCATTACTGGCCGTGGATAAATGGCTTGAAGGATTTTCTTATAAAGTAGAAGTACAGTGGTGGGTAATGGCTGCTGCCTGCATTGCCACCTTAATAATTGCAATCGGAACTATTTGCCTGCAGGCAATAAAAACAGCTTTTTCAAATCCCGTTAAAAATTTGAAAATGGAGTGAGAGCTTCAATTTTAAATGTTAGCTGCGAAAATTAACGGGATCAGCGGGAGAAAAAAATTAGTGGAGAGTGGAAAGTGGAGAGAGGATAGTCTGGACGCAGTTAGATAGAATTATTTTGTGAGGGATCAGCGAAAATTAGCGGGATCTGCGGGAAAAGACAAGAGACAAGAGACAAGAGACAAGAGACAAGAGATAAGAGATAAGAGATAAGAGATAAGAGATAAGAGATAAGAGATAAAAATCAAGAAATAAGGGTTACGATAAAACTTTAATATTAAATACTAACCACTCAATATACCAAAATAATGCTAATAGAATTGAATAACATTTACAAATGGGTGAAAACCGGTGGAAGAAGAACCTTTCTTTTAAACGATGTGAGCCTTAAAGTTGAAGAAGGAGAATTTCTTTCTATAATGGGCCCTTCAGGATCGGGAAAATCTACACTTTTAAATGTAATTGGTATGCTCGATAATTTTGATGAAGGAGAATATTTTTTTCTGGGTGAACCCGTTCATGAGCTTAAAGAAAAAAACAGGACTAAACTTTTTCATGATAACGTAGGATTTATATTTCAGGCTTACCACCTTATAGAAGAGTTGACGGTTTATGAAAACATCGAAACTCCCCTGCTCTACAAAAATGTAAAATCTTCGGAGAGAAAGGCGCTGGTAGCAGATATCCTGGACAGGTTTAACATTGTAGGGAAAAAAGACCTTTTCCCATCCCAGCTAAGCGGCGGACAACAACAACTTGTGGGGATTGCAAGAGCTTTGATTTTTAAGCCCAAGCTGATCCTGGCCGATGAGCCTACAGGAAATTTAAATACGAAGCAAGGCGAGGAAATAATGGATTTGTTTAAGGAATTAAATAAAGAAGGAGTTACCATTATCCAGGCAACCCATTCAGAAAGTAATGCCCAATATGGATCACGTATTATTCATCTTATAGATGGAATGATGCAAAAAGAAACATCAGAAACTTTATAACATGTTAAGAAATATTCTTACCCTCTTTTTCATTTTTTCTTTAAGCACCTCCTACTCTCAGCAGGATTCCCTGTCATTGACACTGCAGGAAAGTATTGAAATTGCGATTAAAAACAATCTCGATCTGCGAAGGGCAGAGTTACGGGAAAAAACCTCGAAAGTTAGTTTGAGACAAACCTGGGGAGAACTATACCCCGACCTTAACGGACGGGTTAGTGCGGGTGTTAACAACGGGCGAAGTATTGATCCCTTTACCAACGCTTATATCGATGAACAATTAACCTTCTCTAATGCAGGTTTAAGCCTTAGCGCCACAGTCTTCAATGGTTTCAGGATTATCAACAGCATAAAAAGGGACAGTTACAATTTAAAAGCTTCAGAATTTGAAACAGAAGAAGCCAAACAAAACCTGGTTTTAAATGTCACTCTTGCTTACCTGCAGGTATTAAATACCGTAGATCTTGTAAAGTTGGCCAAAGCCCGTTTAACTGCAACCGAGGAACAGGTAGGCAGGGTTAAGCAATTATATGAATTAGGCGAAGGCAACCCTGCCGATTATACGGATATTCGGGGACAACTCGCAAGTGACCGCGCAACAATTGTTAGGCTGGAAAATTCCTTAGTTCAGGCTCTTTTAAATCTTTCGCAGCTAATGAATGTGGAATATGTGATAAAACCAGTGACCAACGAATTATCTGCAGAATTACAGGAATACACTTATTCTTCAGAAGAAGTTTATGAAGATGCTTTGAACACACTACCTGCTTTTAAAGCAAGGGAAATGAGAATAGATGCAGCCAGAAAAGATATTGCCGTAGCACGTTCATTATATGTTCCACAACTTGCTTTTTTCGCACAACTCAATACCAACTACTCTAGTGCTGCCCGGCTATTCAATGAAACGGGGACAGTTTTGCGGGAAACCGGCGGCTTTATTACCATAGATGACCAGAATTTTCCCGTGCGCATGAACCAAACCCAATTTGTGGGGCAGGAAATAGAATTTATGGATCAACTTAACAACAACCTTAACTCTGTGGTTGGACTCGCTCTGGACATCCCGCTTTTTAACGGATTCCGGGCTAGATATAATGTTTCACTGCAAAAAATTCAACTGGAAGAATCCAGGATTGATCTTCAGGAAACCAAATTGCAGTTCTTCCAATCTATCAAAGAGGCCCATGTAGCAATGGAAGCTGCTTATGATCAATACCAGATCTTCCAAGAGCAGGTAGAGGCTTTTGCTGAATCATACAGGGTAAACGAAATAAGATTCAACAACGGGGTTTCCAATATTGTGGAATATATTATAAGTAAAAACAACCTCGATAATGCCCTGATTAATATGGCAAATGCTAAGTACGAATATCTGCTTCGGGTACGCGTGCTGGAGTATTATAGGGGAAATATTTAATTTCTAATTACCGGTGAGCTGGATTAAAACATATTAACCCTTAATTTCCTGATCGCGTTTTTAGAAAATAATTTTCAGGAAAGTTTACAGACCAGTCAGAATTTAAAATATATTTGCCTTATCAATAGATGATATATCAAATATTGATAAGCTAATAAATCCCGTCAATGGAAAATATCGAAAATGTCATTTTTTATACTATGGACAAGGCCATAAAGTCTTATCGGCAATATGCCCAGAAGCAAATTAAAAATGCCGGATTTTCGGTAACTATAGATCAATGGCTAATTCTTAAAAATATCCAGGAAAATCCTTCTGTAAACCAGCAGGAGTTGAGTAAAAGAGTTTTTAAGGACAACGCCTCGGTAACCAGGATCATTGAATTATTAGTCAAATCGGGATATCTTCAAAGGGAAATAAATGGTGACGATCGCAGGAGAAAAAGTTTATATGTTACTCCTGAAGGAAATAAAATTCTTAGGGAGGTACATCAAATTGTCCTGAAGAACCGGTCTGTTGCCCTTAATGGAATTAGTACTAATGAACTGGAGGATCTAAGAAAGAACCTTCAGAAAATAACACAAAACGTCACGGAAAATTAATAAAACAGTCATCACATTGTTCATTCATCAATCAAAAAACTATTATGAATATCCTCATCAATTCTATTCTTAAAGCGGTAATTTCTGCTTTGATTCTATCTTTTTCAATTTCATCTTATTCCCAATCTGAAACCTACCAGCTGCAAGGGAAAGTTCTGGATCAGGAAAATAAACCTGCTTTTGCAGCTACGGTTAGCTTACTCAGGCAAAGCGACCAGGTTTTAGTCAAAGCCGAATTTTCAAATGAAGAGGGAAAATACCTTTTTCAGAACATTGAACCCGGAGCATACGAACTTGTCATAGAACACCCGGATTTTGCCGTGTACCGCTCCTCCCCTTTTCAGCTAAAATCAAATCTGGAAATGGAGAATATCATCCTTACCGAAAGAAGTTCGGAATTAGATGAAGTCGCTATTGTAGTAAAAAAACCTTTTATAGAACAACAATTTGATAAAACCGTACTCAATGTAGATCAAAGTATTTCCAATGCGGGAAATACTGCTTTAGAAGTGTTGGAAAAAGCCCCGGGACTGGTTGTTGATCAAAATGACAATATTAGTATGAGAGGAAGATCTGGTGTTATAGTGATGATCGACGGGAAGCAGGTTCCAATGTCAGGTCCTGAGCTTGCCAATATGCTTCGCGGTTTACCTGCAAATTCTGTGGACAGGATTGAATTAATTACAAATCCTTCAGCTAAATATGATGCTGCGGGTAATGCAGGAATAATAGATATTAAACTTAAAAAGGATAACAGGGTTGGTACTAACGGAAATATCAGTTCCACCTTTGGGCAGGGCCGTTATTTTAAAACCACACAGGGAATTCAGCTAAACCACAGAAATAAAAAGATAAACATCTTCGGGAATTACAGCTATTCCTACCGCAAAGAATTTACAGATCTTGATATTTTCAGGGAATTTTTTGAGGATGGGGAAATCACCGGCGGTTACGATCAGGAAAACAGGTTTAGATATACCATTCAAAATCACACCGGAAGAATTGGGGCCGATTACGATATTACTTCAAAAACAATTATTGGTATAGCAGCGTATGGGTTTTTTACAAATTTCGACAGGGACAACAGCAACAGGTCTATAGTTCTTGACGCCGAAGGGCAACCTCAATCCTATTTCCTTACCAGGGGTGAAAGTGAAAATGAACGGCCAAGTGGTGGAATAAACCTAAATTTTAAACATACCATAGACAGTGTAGGTCGCGAGATCTCTGCAGATCTAGATTATATTCATTATGCCAATTCAGACATTCAAAGTTATAATACCGGGTACTTCAACCTCAACAACCAGTTAACCCGCGATCCTTATATCCTGTTTGGAGACTTAACGGGAGACCTTACTATTAAATCTGCAAAAGTAGATTATTCCCAACCCTTTCCCCTCATCAATGGAAAGCTTGAGGCAGGGGTAAAAAGCAGCCTCGTAGATGCAGATAACGACCTGCAGTTTTTCGACCGGAGCAATGGGGGGAATGATCTGGATGAAAATATAAGCAATCACTTCCTGTATTCAGAAAATATTAATGCTGCTTACATCAATGTAAATTCGAAATTAGAGAAATTCAGTTTTCAGGTGGGCTTAAGATTGGAAAACACCAATGCAGAAGGTGACCAGGTGACCACAGGAGAAACCTTTAAAAGAAATTATACCCAATTATTTCCCAGCGGCTACATTGGCTATACGGCAGGGGAAAAGCACGAGTTTGGTTTATCCTTGAGCCGGAGGATTGACAGGCCCACTTACAACCAATTGAATCCTTTTAAGACATTCCTGGATCCCAGCACATATTCTGCAGGAAACCCTTATCTAAATCCCGAATTATCTTACTCTTTGGAACTAACCCACACCTTATTACAAAAGTTCGTTATGAAGTATAGCTACAGCAGGACCGAAGATGTCATTATTAATGTTCTTTCCCTTGACCCAACCCAGGATCAGGTAGTGGTGCAAACAAATTTGAACCTGGCCAAACTGGATTATTATGGCTTTACCCTTACTGCACCTTTTTCCCCGGTTTCCTGGTTCAACAGCATAAATAATCTGACACTGTACTATGGATTGTACAGGGGAAATCTTGCAAATACCAATTTGAATAACGGTAGGCCTGCTTTAAATTTTAATTCCAATAACAATTTCACCATTTCAAAAACCTGGTCTGCCGAACTTAATGGGATGTATCGTTCCCGTGAGATCTATGGGTTTTTGGATGTAAATCCTCTTTGGTCAGTATCCGGCGGGGTCCAGAAACAGCTATGGGAGAAAAAAGCCATATTGAAACTGAATGTTTCAGATATTTTTTACACTCAAAAAGTTCGTGCAACTACAGAGCTCACAGATTACAGGGAAAGTTTCTTCCAAGTGCGTGACTCCCGGGTAATAAATTTCAGCTTTACCTATAGATTTGGTTCACAGGTGGCACCGGCAAGAAAACGTACAACAGGGGCCGAGGAAGAAAAAGGAAGAGTTGGATAATTTTAATCAGCCTTTTTTTTATGGAAGATTTCTTCCGCAGCAATAACAGTAAAAATTCCAAGAGTATAGGCAATCATATCGCTCCATTCGAAATGATTGCCTATTAATATTGTCAGGATCTTATACTCCTGCAGTCCAAATCTTTTTATAATGCTGAAGAATTGCAGGATCTCAAGAAAGTACGCAAAAAGTAGAGAAGTAGCGGCAGCCAAATAAACAGAAATATTTAAAAAGCCGCGTTGAAAAACATATAGCAGGATAACTGCAAGAAAATCTCCGGCATATGGCCTTACAAATTGGTCCCGAACATAAATGGCAATTATAACCTCCACGACCAGCAGGATAATAAACAAAAGGAAATAATTCTTGTTAAAAGAAACCATTGGGAAATTTTATCATTTCTAAAGTAGGATTAAAGCCCGAATCTAAAAATTTTTCCTGAACTAAAAGGATTAATTCCTAAATTTCAGCTCATTAACTTTTAAATATGAAAGCAACTTTCATCACATTCATCCTTGGCTTTATTTTTTCCTTTTGCCAGGCACAGACAGATACTCCCAAAGATTATTTACCGGCAGATTTCCATAAAAACCGAAGGCAGGCTCTCAGGGAAAAAATGCCCGACAATACCGTCGCGGTTTTCTTCGCCAATGCAACCCGCAATCGTTCTAATGATGTAGATTATGTCTATCATCAGGATCCCGATTTTTATTACTTGACCGGGTACAAAGAACCAAATGCAGTCCTGGTAATATTTTCTGAAGATCAAAAATCTTCCGAAGGAAAACCCTATAACGAGATCCTGTATGTGCAGGAGAAAAATGAAAGGGCAGAGCAATGGGATGGTTATAGATTAGGTACTACCGGAGCTAAGGAAAAATTAGGATTTACAACTGCTTTTGATGGAAAAGAATTCCTGGATTCAGGAATAGCGTTTCAGGATTTTGACAAGGTGTTCTTCAAGGAATTCCGGAATGATTACCGCGACAGTCCCAGAGATGAGGCAGATCTTGCAAACCTGATAAACTCTTTTAAGGAACAGGTAGGATATAACCGGGAAAAAGAAAATTCCCAGATCACGGGTCTTGATAAAGAGCTAAATAAGCAACCGACAGTTGCTATACCCGCAGCAAAACTTGACAATAGAACCCTTGGCTCCTTTATGGCCGGGTTAAGGCAGGTAAAAACTGAGGAAGAACTGGAACTTCTCACTAAAGCTGTGCGGATTTCCTCCATGGGCCAGCGGGAAATTATGAAAGCCATGCATCCCGGAATGTCTGAATCTGAAATTCAGGGAGTGCACGAATATGTTTATAAAAAATATGGAAGTGAATTTGAGGGCTATCCAAGTATTGTGGGCGCCGGGAACAATGGTTGTGTTTTGCATTATGTGGAAAATAACAAAACCAAAGTTGGGAACGACCTGGTTTTAATGGATCTCGGGGCGGAGTATCACGGATATACTGCAGATGTTACCAGAACAATCCCTGCAAATGGAAAATTTTCCCCTGAGCAAAAAGCAATTTATGACCTGGTTTATGAAGCCCAGGAAGCAGGAATAGCAGCTGCGGTAATAGGAAACACCTTAAGGTCACCAGATGAAGCTGCCAGAAAAGTCATCAATGAAGGCCTGGTTAAACTGGGGATAGTAAATTCTCCTGAAGAAGCCAGGAAATATTTTCCTCACGGCACTTCCCATCACATTGGCCTGGATGTTCATGACGCTAATCTTGGAGGTCCTATGATGGAAAATATGGTGATAACGGTAGAACCGGGGATCTATATTCCTAAAGGTAGCAATGTTGATCCCAAATGGCACGGAATAGCGGTGAGAATTGAAGATGACATCCTCATCACTAAAAATGGTCCTATTAATTTATCTGCAGAAGCACCAAGGAAATCTGATGAGATTGAAGCCTTAATGAAAGAAAAAAGCGTACTTTCAGATTTTTCTTTACCGTCCCTGGACAAGTAAAACTGCACCTATTACTTTTCTGAATTCTCATTAATGATGGAGCTAAATTTAGCCAAAACTGCCTGTAAGAATTGCGGTGAATTGGTAGAAAGAGATTTTTTTCCGGCTTCGGGGAGGGAAGAAAAAGTTTCAATCTGGAACGAATTTTCAGAAAACTTCTTTGATTACAATTCCGGGTTTCTTTATATGATCAAAAGTTATTTGTGGCTCCTGGCGATACCATCAGGTTTTATTTGGAAGGCCACAGGAAAAATAATGAAACAGCAGTTCTACCTTGGGATACTATCTCTTTATTTTATCATCAATAATGGGCTGGGAATAGATTTTTTTTCAGAAAAAGCTCTAATCTACCGGTTGTCCAGATCAAAATGAAAAAGTCACATAGACAATGGGAAGGTGATGTGATTCAATCTAAATTTAAGAGGGCAGAAGGTTTAATAGTTATTTAAAGGCAGGTTTGGTTTATTTCCTATTCAACTCTTTTTATGATCCTGATCGTAACTGCTGCATTTCTATACCTGCATTTCAACTAATAGATTTATGCTTTTTTACAAAGTTTAAATTAATTATTATTCATCCCCGGCAGCCATTCCCAATCCAAAAGCAATAAACACAAACAGAAGAAAAGCCAGCAGGCTTATGAGATTTGCTAAAATAAAGTATCCGCTCCCCCTTTTTGACACAGGCCTGGTAAAGTGAAAAACTGCTCCACCGGCAGCCCCGGCAATTGGCACCATGAGGGCAGGAATAAGGATTATTTTCCAAAGCTCTTTTCCAGGATTGGGCGTTGTTCCGATTATAAATGCTAGAATAAGCAAAACTGCAGCCAGAACAGCACCATAAAACATATTCCTTTTAAGAGATCTCCTCTTTGTTAGCCTCTCGCTATCCTGTTTCATAAAACTTACGCTTAATTAAGTTAAACTTTTAAAGTACAATTTTAATCGTATAATCCTTCAAACCTATCCTTATTTAAAAGTAGCTGTTATCTTTTTTCTAAAATAGAACCTTAAATTTTGTTTAAGGCATTCCATTTTTCCGGCTAATGTTCTTAACTTAAAAAGAGGAACAGGTTCACAATGGGAAAAGCAGCAGCAAAAATATACATAGGAACAAGTGGGTACCAGTACACACACTGGAAAGGAGATTTTTATCCGAAGGAGCTTCCTGTTTCTAAATGGTTTGAACACTACAGCAAATTTTTCGACACTGTTGAGATCAACAACACTTTTTACAGAATGGCCAGTGCAGAAACATTTGAGGGTTGGCGAAAAGCAGCGCCTCAAGGATTCTGCTATGTGATCAAATACAGCAAATATGGCTCACACAATAAAAAGCTAAAAGATCCAGAAGGCCACGTAAATTATTTTTTAGACCGGGCAGTACATTTAAAAGAAACTTTGGGGCCCATCCTGGTGCAGTTGCCTCCTAATTGGAAAAGAAATTATAAAAGGCTGGATGATTTTTTAAAAGAAACTCCAAAAGATCTTCGTTGGGCGGTGGAAATTAGGGATCCCGACTGGTTTTCTGATGAATTTTATGAATTATTGAGAAAACATAAAGCTTCACTGGTTTTCCACGATATGATCAAAAACCATCCACGGGAAATTACTGCCGACTGGATCTACATGCGATTTCACGGAGAAAATTACAGCGGCAGCTATACCGAAAAAGAACTTGATAAAATTGCTGAAGAAATCACGGAATACAAAGAAGGCGGCAAAGATGTGTTTGTCTACTTCAACAATGACCTGGGTGGACACGCTATTCGAAACGCTCTTACTTTAAAAGAAAAACTGGGAATAAAATAAAAAATCCTGCCGCCAAGCGACAGGATATTTAAAACTTAAATCTTCTCTAATAATCGCTTTCAATATCCGGCTGCCTGACCATCTTTTCTGCTTTCTGATGCTCCAAAATATACTCCGTTTTCAGCATCATACATTATCGCTTGGTAGCCGCCAAATGCTCCTAAAGTAAATCCAACATTATGGCCCATTTCCATTAATTCTCTTACTGTTTCATAAGGGAATCCTGATTCCAGTTGGAGAACTCCCCCATCTGTCATTTGATATCCTGTGGGTTCTGAAGATCCTTCATGATGAATTCTCGGCGCATCACCGGCCTCCTGTAATCCCATTCCAAAATCTACAAGGTTCATGACAATTTGTGCGTGCCCCTGTGGTTGCATTGCACCCCCCATAAGACCAAAACTTATCCAGGGGTTTCCGTCTTTAGTGATAAATGCGGGAATAATGGTGTGAAATGGACGCTTCCCCGGCTCAAAAACATTGGCGTGGCCTTTTTCCAAAGTAAACATCTCTCCTCTATCCTGAAGCATAAATCCAAGGCCAGGAGGAATCATTCCAGACCCCATTCCCCGGTAATTACTTTGAATAAGTGAAACCATATTCCCGGCCTTATCTGCCACAGTCATATAAATAGTATTGCCCTGCTCCAGTTTCCCGGCGTCATAAGTTTTCGCTGCTCTATTAGGATTAATCAGTGCCCGGCGCTCGCTAGCATAAGAATCAGATATTAATTGTTCCAGTGGAATATTCACAAAATCGGGATCTGCATAATACTTCGCTCTGTCTTCAAATGCCAATTTCTTTGCTTCAGTAAATAAATGAACGTGTTGGGGACTGGCAAAGGGAATGGTGTCGAAATCGTAACCTTCCAAAATTTGAAGAATTTGTAGCGCGGCCGTTCCTTGTCCGTTAGGCGGAAGTTCCCAGACATCCACCCCGCGGTAATTTACAGAAACCGGGTCAACCCATTCAGACTTGTGGTTGGCGAGATCTTCATAGGATAGAAATCCTCCCTGCTCTTGTATAAATTTTGCCATAGTGCGAGCCATTTCTCCTTTGTAAAAAGCATCACGACCGTTTTTCCCAATTGTGCGAAGGGTGTTTGCCAGCTGCGGATTTTTAAAAACCTCTCCTTTTTTTGGGGCTGCTCCTTTAGGCATGTAAACCTGCTTGAAGTTTGGGTATTTATCCATAAAAGCTGCGCTCCTGTTTAAATAATAAGAAATCAATTCGGTAACCGGGAAGCCATTCTCAGCATACATTATTGCCGGCTGCAGGATCTCCTGCATCTTCATACTTCCAAATTTCTTGTGCATTTCAAACCAGCCATCTACAGTACCGGGAACAGAAACCGGAAGCGGGCCGTGAGACGGAATTGACTCATATCCGTTTTCGAGGAAGTATTCCAGGGTTAAATTCTTCGGGGAGCGTCCACTACCATTTAAACCATATAACTGCTTAGTTTTAGCGTCCCAAATAATTGCAAAAATATCTCCTCCTATTCCATTTCCCGTAGGTTCCATTAATCCCAAAGCAGCGTTTGCGGCTATTGCAGCATCTACTGCATTACCTCCTTTTTTGAGAATATCCAGTGCAACCTGTGTGGCAAGAGGATGCGAGGTAGCGGCGATACCATTTTGCGCAATAACTTCAGAACGGGTGGCAAAGGATTTTCCTGTAATTCTATCCTGGCAAAATATTTGGCCTGACCAGCCGGTAAGCAATAGGAGAAACATTAACTTCTTCATATAATTTTAGTTTATACTTATGAGCCTACAAATTAACCAAAAGCCGTCTTTTGCGAAAGGAATTTCTGATCTGCCGGAAAAAATGTCATTTTCACCTCCTAAATTTATGCGTCGAATTGTTCCGATTTGCACAATGGATTACAATTTTCTGTCATTTTTTCCTTGGGGGAAACTGACAAAATTTCAATTTCTAAAATCGAAAAACACATGGCATTTAAATTGCTGAATTTACTGTGAAATATTAATTTACAAGGCTTTAAGGCCGAAAATTGTTGAATTGTTTAACTATTAAAATTCTAATGTTATGAGCAATTTAATTAGAAGAAACGGTTTTTGGCCCTCCACATCTTCAGTAGATCAATTTTTAAATGATGCTGTATTTAACTGGAGAAATGAAATGAATGGAGGGAACGAAGTTCCTAAGGTAAATATCTTTGAAACAGATGAGGAATTTCGTGTAGAAATGGCTGCCCCCGGAATGAAACGGGAAGATTTCCATGTAGAACTGGACAATGATACTCTTCGAATCTGGTCTGAAATTGAGGACAAGAAGGAAGAGAAAAAAGAATCCTACACAAGAAGAGAGTTTAGCTATGAATCTTTTACAAGATCATTCCATCTTCCAAACTCTGTGGAAGCTGACAAGATTAAAGCAAAATATGAGGATGGATTGCTAAGGCTGGTAATTCCAAAGAAGGAAGAAGCTAAACGCAAACCACCAAAAACAATTAAAATATCCTAATGTTGAAGAGCAGCCAATTGGCTGCTTTTTTATTTTCTGCAGGAAGTTATAATATCACTCAGTTTTAAAATTAAATTTTTTTGAATTCCCTGTTACAATTTTTCCTTTCAACTGTCTTTAAATGTGAAATTTAATTCAGAAAAACTAGATTTTAAAAACCAAAAACCAATAATTATGGAACAGGAAATAACTTTATTAAAGAAGCAGATAAAGCAACTCCGCATTATTGTATTCTTTAGCCTTGTAATTTTAGGCAGCTTCATCTTTTCTTCCTTTTCACAGGATGAGAATTTTGACATTATTAGAGCAAAAGGAATTGTGGTAGAGGACAGCGAGGGAAGGGACAGGATTTTAATTGGGGCTCCTATTCCATTTTCAGGAGACAGGGTAAGAACAGATACTGCCCTGGTAAGAAAATACTGGTCGGGCAATTATAGTAATCCAGATCAATTCATGGAGTGGTATAAAGATTATAACCATAGTGCTATAGGAATGGTCGTGATGAACGAGCAGGGATTTGACCGGGTGCAGCTGGGCGATAAATTGTCTGATCCAAACAGTGGAAAAAGAATGTTTGAAGCAGCAGGTTTTATGTGGAATGATGCCCAGGGCTGGGAAAAAGGCGGCGCCGGTGTAAATACTTTAAAAGATGGTCAATCCCGAAGTGTAGTTGGTTTAGATGATGATGGCGGGGAAGCAGTACATCTGGTCGCTCTTGAAGATGGCACCAAAGGTTTAATCATAGGTGGAGAGAACGGGCGGCTAATGATCGGGATGTCCAAAAAGGATGGTCCCTGGTTTCAAAATAAAGACGCCTTTACAGGAATAAAATATTTTGATGCAGAGGGCAACCTTGTTTGGGAGCAGGATATTAAAAAGAATTAGAAAGCAATTCATAATCCTAAAAAAATCCTCCCATTCCGGAGGATTGTTTTATCTGGCTGTACTACTTATTTGTACAACAATAATTCTTTAATTTTATTCGAAAGAAAATGGCCAAAAGGAGGATTGGAGTTGGAGAGTATTACCACAATATAATCTGAATTTGGATAAATATTTAGCTCCACACATTCATTGATGAATCCGCCGCTATGGCCAACGATGTGTTCAGATCCTAAAATATGATGTTCTGTTCCATATCCATATTTACCATCAACTGTTTTAGTCATTAATAATTGAGTGTTTTCATTGTTGAGAATCTTTCCATTCCTTAATCCACTTAGGAAACGGTGCATATCATCAACTGTAGAAAACCCTCCTCCAACAGAATTTCCTGCCACTGTATTCTCCATTTTCAATGGTTTCAGAATTCTATTGTTTACCAGCTCCTGATATGTAATTTCTGAAACTTTTTCTAAAATTAATCCCAGTAAACTGAAACCTGTATTGCTGTAACGAAATCCTTCTCCGGGAGGAAAAACAGGAACATCTGCTTCAATAAATGGCAGAAAACTATCGGCGGTGGTTAGATTTTCAAATCCTTTGAATTCCGGACTCTCAAAAAAATCTCCCATTCCGGAAGTGTGGGTCAATAACTGCTCAACTGTTATGTCATGCAAAGCAGAATTTTTTAAGTCTGGTAAAAATTTCCTTACAGGATCCTTCAACTGAAGCTTTCCTTCTTCTATTAATTGGAATACTATTGTGGCGGTAAACATTTTACTTCCTGATGCCAGCCCGAATTTTGTATTCCGGGTATTTTTTTCACCTGCAGGATTTGTTCCGAAGGATTTTTCGTAAACAGGCCTATCCTTTTCGTAGATATACACATTGCCGTTAAAATTACTCCCCAACTTATTAATCACATACCAATCTAAACCCCGCAGGAAATCCTCTTTACTGGTCTTACCCTCTCTCAGCCCAATTTCAGGCATAGGTATAGGCATTACCGTTCTTTTTAGGAATTTTTGATTTTCATCTGTGGTTAAATGAAACCTCCACCAGGAATCGAAAGAGTTCTCCTGAACAATAATTTCAACCTCTGTAGGAGATTTAAAGATGAGGTCTTTTACAGCAACATTTCCCACAGTTCTGTAAGTATTTCCGTAGCGGATTAAAGTGTTTTCCAGCATTGGCTTATCCTGAATTACTTTTTCCAGGAATTTCCGATAAGTAGTGCTGTCGCCGGTGTTGTAAACCGAGATAAAATTTTCAGCCTCGGCTTTTAAACGTTCTTTTTGTCCGGCATCCTGTGCCGTACTTTTAGTAGATATCAGCATCGCAATGCAGATTACCAAAATTGAAATTTTTTTCATGATGATTGATGAATAAATGATGATTGATTTTCTACTTTGACAGCCGGAAAGGATATTAGGTTACAAAAAATGTAATATTTATTTAGCTATAAAATTTAGTTCTCTTAAACCCGCTTCCTGCCCGTTATAAATCTTTTATCAATAACTATATTAGAAAAATTTCTCTCTCTTTCATTAAATTATAACCTGGAATAAGATTGATAAATAACCTATAGTCAAAAAAACAGGTTAAAGATTGATCTTCAAGACTTGCTGAATTTGAAAACCCGCTGCAGTGGCAGGTCTTCTGATAAATTATGTGTGTTTTCCTCCCGCTTACCGCAGGTATTTTTCTACTGGATTTACAGGAAGATCCCTCACCCTGTTCCCAGTTGCATTATATACTGCATTGACAATTGCTGCCGCCGTAGGACCCTGAGCTGCCTCTCCGGCACCTAAAGGCTCCTCTTTTACCATATCTATCACTTCCACCTCAACCTCGGGGATCTCCTCAAAACGGAAGATGGGATACATATGCCAATCTCTACTGGTAACGTGTTCCCTGTCAAACTGAACCTCTTCCCGTAGGGTCCAGCTCGCTGCCTGGATCATACCTCCTTCCGTCTGATTTTTTAAGCCGTCTGGATTTATGGTTTCTCCTGCATCTATTACGCCCCACATTTTTTTAATTCTTATCAGGCCATTTTCTGCTACTTCAACCCATGCTGCCACGGCAAAATAGGAAGCAGAATTCTTATAACGTGCAAAAGCATAACCTAAACCCTCCCGGGAGCCGGTTTTAATCCCCTCCGTATTTTTTTTGATCTTTTCAACACAGGTCCTGGCCCGTGGATCGTTAAGGTGATCTAATCTAAAAGCGATAGGATCAACACCTGCTTTATGTGCCAGTTCATCCATAA
>CAZXEY010000020.1:0-21592 GCA_964639695.1 uncultured Antarcticibacterium sp.
CCATATCCTTGTATTTAACTTCACATTTTGGGATCTCGATCTGGATATACCCTCCGGCTTTATAATCCATATCTTCAGGAATTTCCACTACGAATTCCTTAATAAATGATGCTACGTTGTAGTTTCGAACCACAGTGGCTTGCCATTTCTTAATTCCAAAAACTTCTTCAGGAATTTCGATTTTCATATCCTGCTTCACCTTCACCTGGCATCCCAAACGCCATCCGTCAGCTATCTCTTTTCTTGTAAAATGCGGCTCTTCAGTTGGAAGAATAGATCCTCCACCTTCAGAAACAATACATTTACACTGGATACAGGTTCCACCACCACCACAAGCAGAAGGTAAGAATAATTTATTTTCACCTAAAGTTGAAAGCAATGTTCCTCCCGATCCTACTTCAATATCTTTTTCGCCGTTAACATTGATCTTAACCGGCCCCGAAGGAATCAATTTTGCCTTTGCTCCTAAAAGCATACTCACCAGTAGTAAGATCAATACTAAGAATACAATAACGCTTGCTATAATAACAGTCATATCTTCTTTTTATAATTTGATACCCATAAAACTCATAAACCCTAATGCCATAAGACCGGTAATAATAAAGGTAATACCTAATCCTTTTAAAGGTGCAGGAACATTAGAATAGGTGATCTTTTCTCTAATTGCAGCAATTCCTAAAATTGCCAGAAACCATCCCATACCACTTCCCAGTCCATATGTTACAGCATAACCTATACCGCTAAAATCTTTTTGTTGCATAAATAAGGCACCACCTAAAATCGCACAGTTCACTGCAATTAAAGGAAGGAAGATACCTAATGCACCATATAGTGCCGGCGCGAATTTTTCAACAATCATTTCCACAAGTTGCACCATTGCAGCAATTACCGCAATAAACATAATAAAGCTTAAAAAACTTAAATCTATCGATGCATATTCTGCACCTAACCAGGAAAGAGCTCCCGGTTGCAAAAGATAGTTATCCAGTAAAAAGTTAATTGGAACTGTAATCGTTAATACGAAAATTACAGCTGCACCTAATCCTACCGCAGTCTTAACGGTTTTGGAAACCGCCAAGTAAGAACACATTCCCAGGAAATATGCGAAAATCATATTTTCTATGAAGATACTCCTAACAAATAAATTGATATATTCCATAATATTATTTTTAACTGTTGTTGATTAGGCTTCAATTAATTTACGGTTTCTCGATCTCTGGAACCAGATAAGGATCCCAACCACTATAAGAGCCATTGGCGATAATAACATTAAACCGTTATTTTCATATCCAATTGCGTAAAGGCCTGTAGATTCTGCAAGAGTAACCCCTTTATGACCAAGGACTTCATAACCGAATAATTTACCGGCTCCTAACAATTCTCTGAAAAAAGCAACAATTATAAGAATTAACCCATATCCTGCCGCGTTTCCTATTCCATCCAGAAAAGATCTGTATGCACCATTACCAAGAGCAAAAGCCTCAAGACGTCCCATTACTATACAGTTGGTAATAATAAGCCCGATAAATACAGAAAGCTGCTTGCTCACATCGTATGCATAAGCTCTTAAGACCTGATCCACCAAAGCAACCAGAGAAGCAACAACAACCAGCTGCACAATAATCCTGATACGGCTTGGGATCATATTCCTCATCAACGAAATAATTACGTTAGAAAAAGCCATTACCGCCATTACCGCAATTGCCATAACAATTGCTGGCTCTAACTGTACTGTAATTGCCAGTGCAGAACAAATACCAAGCACCTGAACAGTAATGGGGTTATTGTCATCTAAAGGATCTGACAGTAATTTTCTGTTTCTTTTGGAAAGAAAGCTTTCTTTTTCTTCAGAATCTGACAAGAAAAGGATCATTGCCTGCTTCTTCGCTTCTTTTTCCTCTTTGCTAACCTGAGCAATACTCTCAGATATTTTATTTTTTTCCTGTGCCATAATGATTAGTTATTTGCAACTGTTACGTCCGTTTGAGTTTTAAAATAAGGGATGTAATGACGAAGTCTTTCTGAAATCATATTAGAAACACCGTCACCTGTAATAGTTGCGCCTGAAATTGCATCTACCTTATTATCATCCTTAGAAGTACTTGGATTTCCTTTCACTACTGAGACTCCAATGAAATTCCCCGCTTCATCATAGATCTTTTCATCGGCAAACCGCTCTCTAAACCATTCCTGGGTAATTTCAGCTCCAAGACCGGGAGTTTCTCCAAGGTGATCGAATACAGCACCTTTCACTGTATTAATATCATCTTTAAGCGAGATGTATCCAAAAATAGCATTCCATAAACCAGATCCTCTTAGAGGAATTATATAATACTTTTCACCCTCTACCTCTGCAATATACAGTGGAAAATTTTGGTCCAAAGCTTCTCTTTTTATTTCCTTTGCCAAATCAACATCAAATGCTTCTACTCCTTCTTTAACCTCTCCTTCGGAATTAAGCACCACCGATTCAGTTATATATCTGGCAAACTGCTCCTGAGCATTTTCCCTGTCAACTTCAATTCCAACGGTTGCAAGAATATTTTGCATTTTTTCCTGGCGTTGGTTCTTATATTGCATTGGCTGCAATGAAGTGGCAGCAAACGCAAGGATACTTCCAACAACCACCACCATTATGATAGCAAACGTAAATGTATACGCGTTGGAATTTGTCTTACTTACTGATTTTTCTTCCATTTTTAAACTGCTGTATTAATTTGGGCATTAATAGATTCCTTTCGCTTCATTCTTCTCTTCACATTACCCTGGATCACATAATGATCTATTACAGGGGCAAACACATTCATAAGCAAAATTGCTAGCATGATACCTTCAGGATATGCAGGGTTAAAAACCCTAATCATTATTCCGAACAAACCAATTAAGAACCCGTAGATCCACATTCCTTTTAAAGTTTGTGATGCCGATACAGGATCTGTAGCCATAAATACTACACCAAACGCCAGCCCCCCTACGATTAAGTGGTTATACCAGGGAAAATTAGTCAGTGCATTCCCTTCAAATCCCATTAATGGAAGGGAATTAAAAATTAAGGCCATTACCGCAGCACCTATAAAAGCACTTACAATGATCCTCCAGTTTCCTACTCCTGTTACTACAAGTAAAACTGCTCCTATAAGGACCATTAACGCAGAAGTCTCTGCAATAGATCCAGGGATTACTCCAGAGAACATATCCCAGGAATTATAAAGAGTTGTCTTACCTTCAGCTAATGTTCCTAAAATTGTCTCACCAGATACTCCGTCAATTTCCGCTGCATTCGATACCCATACCTGGTTACCCGACATATATGTTGGATATGCGAAGAAGGCAAATGCTCTTGCGGTTAGGGCAGGGTTAAGAATGTTCATTCCTGTACCACCAAATGCTTCTTTTCCAATAACTACCGCAAAAACTACAGATAATGCTACCATCCATAACGGTATATCTATAGGCATGATCATAGGTATTAGAAGCCCAGTAACAAGATAACCTTCGTTCACCTCGTGGCCCCTCATAATAGCAAAAGCAAATTCAATTCCCAAACCAACACCGTAGGAAACGGCGATCATTGGAAGGATCTTCAATGCTCCATGTCCAAAAGCTTCCAGAAAAGTAACCTCTGTTTGCACCTGGATCAAATACTGATATCCCTGGTTCCACATTCCAAAAATAAGAGCCGGAATAAGGGCGATCACCACAGTGATCATGGTTCTTTTCAAATCTACCGCATCTCTAATATGAGCTCCGGTCTTTGTAGTATGATTAGGAGTAAAAAGAAAAGTATCCAATGCATTTACTGCAGGGGCATATTTTTCCAGCTTCTGTCCTTTACTGAAAGGCTCCTTTATTTTATCTAATCGTTGTCTTATCCATTCCATAATTAAACTTATTAACCTACTTCAGTAATCATTAGATCCAATCCTAGACGAATAATTTCCTGAGCTTCAATTTTAGAAGTATTTGTGTAATCTATTAAAGCAAAATCCTCGGGTGCTACCTCGTAGATCCCTAAGGTTTCCATTTTTTCAATATCTCCGGCCATACAAGCTTTTATAAGTTGCATAGGGAAAATATCCATTGGCATTACTTCTTCCATTTCCCCTGTAACCACAAGAGCACGTTCTTCACCATTTAAATTGGTAGTAGGCTCGTACTTTTTCTTCGGAAATAAGAAGGAAAGAGATGTTCTTGAACTGGAATGAATATTATTATAGGTAAATGGCAACCAACCAAACATCCTGTATTTATTACCTTCCGGAATAAGAGTTACAGAGTTGGGATAGAACCCGATTGGCTGATTATTTGAAATATGTGTTCCAGTTAAAACGTCTCCGGAAATCATCCTGATATCATCTGGCACCGTACCTACTAAATCGGCTGAATTAGCACCAATTTTAATTTTGAAGTATTTTCTGTCTTTTGCTTCACTACCTGTTACAGCTATAGTACGATCTGCACGATATTCACCGGTTAAAAATAAATTTCCGATGATTGCAACATCCTCAGCTCCTACCACCCACACTCTTTCACCCATATTTATGGGATCAATGTGGTGAATTTGCACACCAACATTTCCTGCAGGATGAGGACCTGTAACTTTATGGATCTCGGCTCCTTTTAAACCGCGGAATATTTCTTCGGAATTTTTATCTACAGAAACGTGAACTTTTCCCGGGGTAATCTTTTGTAAAGCATAAATTCCCTCCTGGAAGGCAGCTACTTTATCTTTTAATATAAATCCTAGATCTGCAGCCAATGGAGCAGTACTTACAACCGAAATAAAAATTGCCTTTGGAGTATCCTTAGGATCGGCTACAATATCATAAGGCCTTTGCTTGATGAAAGCACCACATCCACTTTCCAGAATACGATTCTTTACAGCTTCAGGACTGGCAGATTGAGCATCAAGTTTTCCAAAGTTTTTGTAGTTGTCCTGCGCATCGGGAGTTATTATAACTTCCATAATACGGCGTTTTGCACCACGTTTAACTTCTAAAAGAGTACCGCTCACAGGGGAAGTAAACCTTACTTCTTCAGTATATTTCGAGAAGAAAATTTCATCACCGGCAAGAAGTTTTGCTCCTTCTTTAACAACCATTTTTGGTACAATAGAGTGAAAATCCGGGGGTTTAATAGCGTAAGTCTTTGACCGGGGGGCCTCAACTAGCTGCTTTTCTGCCTCCCCTTTTAATCTAAGAGTAAGTCCTCTTTTAATTCGAATGTCTTTTGACATAGGATGGAGTGTATATTAAATTTATTTTTTTAGGTGTGCAAATTTACTAATTTTAACCCTATAACTCCCAAAGAATTCGCATATTTTTCGACCGGCAATTGTTAATTTAAAACTTCAGAAAAAATTAGGTAAAGTATTTGTAACTACCTTTATTTCAATATTTAAAATTAAATGAAAATATTTCACTTTCTGCTATTGTTGCTGCTGGCGAACCAAACCCCGGCTCAGATAATTTTTGAAACTCCGGCACCTAATTATATTAGAAGTATCCAGTTACAGGGTAATTCTCCAATTACAGGAACCCCGGTAATTCAATTAGGGGAACCGCTGGTTTTAGAGTTTGATGATATCATTGGAGATGAAGCAGATTACTATTATACGGTAGATCATTTTGATTACAACTGGACCCCATCTGCCCTTGCAAAAACTGAATACCTTAACGGCTTTGACAATGTGAGGATCTTTAATTACACGAATTCCACAAACACTCTGCAGCCTTATACTCATTATGAATTAATAATTCCAAACAATGATTTACAGGGTTTAAAAGTGACCGGCAATTATTTGCTCAGCATATTTAACAGGGAAAAAGAATTGGTATTCTCAAGAAAATTTATGGTTTATCAACCTATAGCCCAGGTAAGAACCGCGATTAAGCGCTCCCGGGACCTCCAATTTGCCAATTCCAAACAAATAGTAAATTTCAGTATTTTTTCTCCAGATCTCTTACTTCAAAATCCCAGTCAAACTGTAAAGGTATTGGTGATGCAAAATTATAACCTCAACACCGCAATACTGGGGCTTGAGCCACAATATACCTTAGGAAACGAAATAATTTACAGGTATGATCAGCCACTGGCATTTTGGGCAGGGAATGAGTTTTTAAAATTCGACAGCAAGGATCTTAGGGCCCCTACCGTGAATATTAGTAGGATTGAACTTATTGATCTATACCATCATTACTTATTTGTAGATAGATCCAGGGATGAAGAGCCTTACACCTATAACCCCGATATTAATGGTCAATTTGTGATTAGGGCTTTACAAGGTAATGTTCCCGATGTTGAAGCAGAATATGTTTGGACTCATTTTTCACTTCTTAATTATGAACCGCTAAGAGGAGGAGAACTTCATTTATACGGCGCATTTAATAATTTCAATTTAGACGAAACAACTCGCATGATTTACAATCCCGAAACAGGTCTTTTTGAAAATGCAAGGCTGTTCAAGCAGGGATATTATGACTATAAATATGTTCTTCTGTTGCCCGATGGCAGCATCGACAGTGGGTTTATTAGCGGGAACTTTGTGCAGACAGAAAATGATTACCAGGTCCTGGTGTATTACAGGGATATTGGAGCCCGTTATGACAGGATTATTGGTTACGGGAATGCCAGCTCAATTGACATAAGCTATTAAATTTAGATTTAATCACCTTCAGCTTTTATATATGATAACCCCCAGAAACGTCACAAGATTCCGCGGTACAAGCTGTTTAAATTGCGAGCAGCCTTTAGACAAAAGCGATAAATACTGCTCCAATTGCGGCCAGGTTAACAGCACAAAAAAATTATCATTCGATGATTTTTTTAATGAATTTTTTGCAGGGTTATTCGCCTATGATTCCAGGGTCAACCGAACAATAAATGTTATACTTTTTCGTCCAGGAAAAATTTCTAAGGATTATATCGCAGGTAAGAGAATGCGATACGCAAACCCGTTCCGGTTCTATTTAAGTGCTTCCATTATCTTCTTCATCATCTGGAGTTTTTCAAATTCTTTTGAGGGCATAAGAGCAGATTCTCCCAATGAAATTGAAAATCTGTCAGACCAGGAACTGGAAGCTTTGAAAGAGAATCTTCAGCGAATTCCAACTGTTGAAAATTCTCCTATTAATGTAGATTCGCTTATTGACCTCCAAAAAAGAAACAGAACAAGAACTTATAAAGATAAATATGTCTCCCAGGCAAAATTAGATAGCCTTGGGTTTTTATCATCTATTACTGAACAATTTAATCTTTACAGTACTTTTTACAAGGAAACTGATATTATCGAACCACCTGTCGCTTTAGATAGCCTCAACCATAATATTTCTACCTATAATAAATGGTTCTATAAAAAGATCATTGATATTAGATCCATAGAGAAAAATCCGCAGGTCTTTATTTCCTATTTTATAAGTAAGCTGCCTTTCATCATATTCTTTTATCTGCCACTGTTTGCTTTATTTATCTGGCTCCTATACGTGCGGCGGCCATTTAACTATATGGAGCATTTAATATTTTCCTTTCACGTGCAAACTACGTTTTTTATAGTGATGGGAATTTCGATGCTACTAAACTGGATATTTGGTACAGAAGTGTTTAACGGTATTTTTATCCTGCTTTTCCTTTTTTACTTATATAAAGCAATGCGGAACTTCTATTGTCAAAAAAGATTTAAAACCATTGTTAAATTTATATTTTTAAACATATTATTTTTTATTTTAGCGGTAATCGCTGCTACTATATCCCTTATAGCGTCGTTTGCCATCTACTAGTTATGATACAACAGGTAACCAGCGGAATCAAGATTTCCGTAGAAACTCATTTTGAAGGAACGTTCTATAAGAACTACAAGATCCACTTTGCGTTTGGTTATCAAATAACCATTGAAAACCAAAGCAAGGATTCTGTACAGCTAAATTCCCGGTTCTGGAGAATTAAGGATGCCCTTAATAAAACTGAAATTGTACAGGGAGAAGGAGTAATTGGCAAAAAACCTGTCTTAAAACCGGGTGAATCCCATACGTATTCCAGTGGATGTTTGCTCACTTCCCCTTTTGGATCCATGAGCGGTCATTACAATATGGTAAATTTCACCTCCACAAAAAGATTTAAAGTCGCAATCCCGTCTTTTAAACTGAGTGCACCTTTTGCTTTAAATTAAAAATTGTTCTTATAAATTGTCCGGGTTTGAAGATCCTCATAGGTCATTTCAATAAGACTTCCTGTTTTTACCACCTGCGTAATGCTTTTGGTTTTTATAAATCCGCGATCCATTATAAGATCTACATTCTTATCACCCTTGCCTCCTGTATGGTGAAAATCCCACAACTCATCTTCTGCAGGTTTTTTTGATTTCTTCTGAAATTCAGAAAACCACGCCTGTCTTAAATTTTTCATTTCTGAAGTATATAAAGGAGAGGATGACCACAAATGGGTTTTAAGCTGAAGTTCTTTCAGGTGTTTCCTATTCCCGTCCCAAACAAATTCAAAAAATTTCTGACCCTTATTCCAATCTACTATTATAGTGGTGAAAGGCTCAATGTCTAAAAAATCATAATTCTCAATTTCTTCAACTACTTTCTCAGCTAATAAAAGATTTTTTACAACCACTCCCCTGCTTAACCGGTATTGCTCTTTTCTAACATGAGTTTCAAATCCGCCATTCAGCAGGCAGATCAGCCGGTTTCGCTCACTAACCCCAATCCAGGTACCACCTGCTACAGCATCTTTAGGAAATAAGAGTTTTACTTCACCTTCTTTATAAATTTTAGGAGGAATAGTTTTTCTTACTTCAGCTTCATCTCTGTTGGAGGTAAGAATAAAATCTTTTTCCGATGTAGCTAATAGCGTTACTGTACACATTATAGTATGTATTAAAAAGTTCGAATTTACAACTATAAATCAATCACAACAGTTGTTAAACAGTTGGACTAAAGTCGCTTAATTTCTTTACCTTTACGGTCATTAAAAATTTAACATAAAAACTAATAAATTACTATGGGAAAAGGATTTTTTCAAGTTCCAACAGCAATTAATGAGCCTATTAAATCGTATGCTCCGGGAACGCCAGAACGAGAAGAAGTATTAAGTGTCTATAAAAACCTGTTCAATTCTAAAGTTGAAGTTCCTCTTTACATAGGATCTGAAGAAATTAAGACCGGTGACACCACCACAATGCATCCTCCCCACGATCATAAACACAATCTTGGAGTTTTTCATAAGGCCACTAAAAAACATATCGATAAAGCTATAGAAGTAGCTCTGGAATCAAGAAAAAAATGGGCAAGCCTTGAATGGGAACAAAGAGCCGCTGTATTTCTTAAAGCTGCCGATCTTATAGCAGGACCTTACAGGGCAAAGATCAATGCTGCAACGATGATTGGGCAATCTAAAACTATTTTCCAGGCAGAAATAGATTCTGCTTGTGAACTTATTGATTTTTTAAGATACAACGTGGAATATATGGCCCAGATCTATGAAGAACAACCGGAATCTTCTCCGGGCGTTTGGAACAGGATGGAATACAGGCCACTGGAAGGTTTTGTATATGCAATAACACCTTTTAACTTTACGGCAATTGCAGGAAATTTACCGGCAAGTGCTGCGTTAATGGGAAATACCGTTGTTTGGAAACCAAGTGACAGCCAGGTATATTCTGCACAGGTTATAATGGAGATCTTTCAGGAAGCAGGTTTGCCAGACGGTGTTATCAATATGGTAATGGGAGATCCTGTGATGATCACAGATACTGTTCTTTCCCATCCCGATTTTACCGGAGTTCATTTTACCGGAAGCACTCACGTCTTTAAAGATATCTGGAAAAAGATTGGAGATAACATTAACACCTATAAGACCTATCCGCGCATAGTGGGTGAAACCGGAGGTAAAGATTTTATCCTGGCACACCCTTCAGCAAAAGCAAAGCAGGTAGCAACCGCAATCTCCCGGGGAGCTTTTGAATTCCAGGGTCAAAAATGTAGCGCTGCATCGAGAGCCTATGTTCCTTCAAATTTATGGGAAGATGTAAAGAATTTTGTTATTGAAGATGTGAAGTCCTTTAAAATGGGATCTCCTGAGGATATGGGGAACTTCATAACCGCAGTGATTCACGAAGGTTCTTTTGATAAACTTGCCAAATATATAGATCAGGCTAAAGAAGATAAAGATGCCGAAATTATAGTGGGTGGTAGTTATGATAAGTCTAAAGGTTACTTCATTGAACCAACAGTTATTCTTACAAAAGATCCTAAATACACCACCATGTGTGAGGAACTGTTTGGGCCGGTTATTACAATTTATGTTTATGATGAAAATAAGTGGGAAGAAACACTAAAACTGGTGGATGAAACAGGAGTTTATGGGTTAACAGGAGCCATTCTTTCCTCAGACCGTTATGCAGCGGCCCAGGCAACCAAAGCTTTGGAGAATGCAGCAGGTAACTTCTACATCAACGACAAGCCTACAGGTGCCGTGGTTGGTCAACAGCCTTTTGGCGGAGCACGGGCCAGCGGAACCAATGATAAGGCCGGTTCGAAACTAAACCTCTTACGTTGGGTTTCACCAAGAACGATAAAAGAAACTTTTGTTCCTGCAACAGATTATCGCTACCCGTTTCTAGGAGAATAAATTAAGATTTATGTACTATTCAGGAAGCCACAGAAAAATTTCTGTGGCTTCTTTTTTTACAAAATTTCAAAAACTTTTTAGGAATTTATTTGGAGGCATTCCCCATAATTTTAAGATTTATTTTGTAAGAATACAGCTATTTTAAGTTCAGATTTCTCCTCAAATCTGCTTTTTATTGAACTTCAACGAATATCCCTGTACTTCAACGAAAGTTCGAATATGCCCTGACTAAAACACTTAATTTAGTCAGCTAATAAGCTTTGCCCCAAAGTTTTACAAATCTTATTAGAAACTTAACCTATCGGCTCTTACTCTCCCTAAAAGTAACAGCAAATACTAAACTAAACGTCTATGGGAAAAAAATTACTTTCTCAAACCATACCGGCACTTCTCTTTTTACTACTGTCTGCAGTGGGTTATGGGCAGTGTCCTACATCTGTAAGTATTTCTGCAGATCCCGGCAATAATATTTGTTCAGGAACCTCTGTAACCTTTACTGCAAATACCAATGGTGGTTCAGGAACTTTTTCATATCAATGGAAAATTGACGGAAACAATTTTGGTACTAATAGCAATACATTTACCTCTTCAACCTTAGAGAACGCAGATAAAGTTTCTGTGGTTGTTTCATCATCTGAAAGTACCACTTGCAGCATTTCCAGTAGCGATTATACAATGACTGTTAATGCTACTAAAACCCCCACAGTTTCAGTTTCAGCTAATAAAACATCCATTTGTCCCGGTGAAAGCGTGAGCTTTACCGCTTCAAATACAAACGGAGGAACAAGTCCTCAATATTCCTTTTTCTTAAATAATCAAACAACTGCTTTACAGTCGGGATCTTCAAACGTTTTTTCAACGACTTCTTTAAATGATGGAGACCAGATTAAAGTTCTACTAACCAGCAGCCTGAATTGTGCAACATCTGACACCGCTGAAAACTCATCAAGTGCTGTAACTGTTAGAGCAGGAACACCTGCAGTTCCCGGCAACATAGCAACTTCCGTAGGAACTGAAATTTGTCCCGGAACATCTCAAACTTATTCAATAAGTGCGGTCGCAGGGGCAACCTCATACCAGTGGATTCTCCCTTCAGGATGGTCAGGAAGTAGTACAACAACTTCCATAAATGTTACCGCCGGAACCTCGAACGGGTCAATTTCAGTTAAAGCAATAAACGATTGTGGTACCAGCGATGCAAAAAGCCTTGGAATTACTATTAAAGCAGGAACACCAGCCGTTCCAGGAACTATAACAGGAACAGCATCGGTATGCCCTGGAGTATCTGAAACTTATTCTGTTACTGCTGTTTCTGGTGCAACTGAATATATTTGGACCTTTCCAGGAGGCTGGTCAGGAACAAGTACTACCAATTCGATAACCGTTACAACAGGAGCATCCGGTTCAGGTAACATATCTGTTCAGGCAAAAAATGATTGCGGAACAAGTACAGCGAAAACTTTAGCTGTAGCAGTAAAACCAGGAACACCTGCAACCCCTGGCACCATTTCAGGAACAGCAGCAGTATGTCCTGGTATTTCTCAAACTTATTCTGTTTCTAATGTGACAGGTGCAACTTCCTATATCTGGACTTTACCAAATGGGTGGACAGGTACAAGTACAACAAATTCCATTACTGTAACTACAGGAACCGCTGGTGGAAATGTAAATGTAAAAGCAATAAATGATTGCGGAACCAGTTCAGAACAAATTTTAGCAGTAACAGTAAAAGCGGGAACTCCCGCACAACCTACAAATTTTACAGCAGGACCGGCAGAAGTTTGTCCAGGAACAACTGCAACTTATACAGTTCCTATCGTAACAGGAGCGACATCTTATATATGGACAATTCCCAGTGGATTTACAGCTCCAAATTTGATCACTACAACGCCTTCTATTACAATAACAGCCGGATCTTCCGGATCTGGAAATATTACAGTTAAAGCCTCTAACGATTGTGGTACAGGTGCAGTAAGAAGCATGGCTATTACTATAGGAAAACCTGCACCGGTTATGAGTGGATCTATAACAGGTTCTGCAAGGGTTTGTTCAACCGCTACCGGTTTGGTATATTCCATTCCTGCGATAACAAACGCTACCGAATATACATGGACACTGCCTTCAGGTTGGAATATTACTGCTGGAGGAACAACAAACAGTATTACTGTTTCAGCGGCATCGACAACTTCAAATGGAAGCACTATCTCTGTAGTTGCAAAAAATTCCTGTGGTACAAGTAGCGCTGCAAATTTCACAGTTAAAGCTTTTAACAGTGTTCCGGCCAAACCTGGTGACATTTCAACCACATTAACCACTGCAGTAATTTGCCCTCCTGTAAATAACATAAAATTTTCCGTGCCACTTGATCAAACCGGATCCACTACTAGTTACAATTGGATTTTACCAACAGGATTCCAGATTGTTTCCGGTGCCGGAACTAATGAAATTACGGTTAATATTACAACAACAGCAGCTTATGGTAATAATATAAAAGTTGAAGTAGAAGCAGTTAATAGTTGTGGACCCAGTACAAGAAGTACCTATAGTAACATTAATTTAGATAAATTTGTGGTTACGAATCTGGGTGAGGATAAAACAGTTTGTGCGGCAACTTCAACATTAAATCTTAACGGATATGTTGCTTTTGGTACTGGAAGTTCTAAGCTAAAAGTGGTAAGCATTACTTCTACAGGTACAAATCAAGTTCAGGGATTACCAAATGGAAATGTTAATGATTTTCCATTCCAATATACTCCTTCTAACCAAGATTTGACAGTTGGCAAGGTCACTTTTACTGTAACTACCGAAACACCAGCAGGATCTTGTGCAGCAGGCACCGATCAAATGACGGTTTTCTTTAAACCTTTACCCACTGCAACAATTACCGCAACCTCACCAATTTGTAGTGGGAATACTTCCTCTCTGACATTTACTGGAACTCCAAATAGTAGAGTTTCATACAGATTAGGAAGTAATACCGCACAAACCGTAGATATACCTGCTTCAGGAACCATTAATGTTACTACTCCGGTTCTAACAGCAAATTCTACTTATTCTCTAGTAAGTTCTGTTAATTTGGACACACCCGCTTGTACAAGTAACTTAACGGGTTCTGCAACAATAACAGTAACACCAAAACCTACCGCAACTATAACATATGCCGGCACACCATTTTGTAATTCTGTTTCTACAGGACAAAATCCAACTTTAACCGGAACCAACGCTTTTACAGGAGGAACATATTCTTCAACTGCAGGATTAACAATTAATGGTTCCACAGGAGCTATTACTCCTTCCTCAAGTACACCGGGAACCTATACAGTAACATATTCAACACCTGCGGGAGGTGGTTGTACACCCGTAACGACTACTACCCAGGTTACTATTACTAAAGCTCCAACTGCATCAATTAGCTATGCGGGTACTCCATTTTGTACTTCAGATTCAACTGCTAAGGCAGTTACCCTCACGGGAACTGATGGTTTTACCGGAGGAACTTTTTCGGCTCCTACAGGATTAACTATTAATTCCAGCACGGGAGCTATTACTGCCAGCAGCAGTACACCCGGCACTTATACTGTTTCTTATAATACCCCGGCGGCAGGAGGATGTTCTCCTGTTTCAGTTACTACTGAGGTTATAATAACCAAAGCACCTACTGCAACTATTTCTTATCCGCAGGCTCCTTTTTGCTTATCAGATAATTCTTTAAAGCCGGTTACCATCACAGGTACCGATATTTATACAGGGGGAACCTATTCAGCTCCGGCCGGTCTATCAATAAATTCTTCTAGCGGAGAGATAAATCCTTCTGCTAGTAGCGTGGGATCTTATACTGTAACTTATACATCTCCTGCTACTGGCGGTTGCGCAGCAGTAACGGCAACGACAGAAGTTACTATTACACAAACTCCTGCAGCGGAAATAAGTTATACAGGTCCGTTTTGTAACAACGATGAAGCTCTAAAAGCTGTAACGTTTTCCAATACAGCAGGAGCATACCAGGGTGGAACATTCTCTGTTAACCCCTCTACTGGTCTTTCTATTAATGTTAGTACCGGAGAAATAGTTGCCAACACAAGCAGTCCGGGAGAATATACGGTCATTTATACAATACCTGCGGGAAATGGTTGTTCTACATCAGAAATAAGTACAAAGGTTTCTATTACTGAAAGTCCTTCTGTTGATATTAGATATACCACGCCATTATGTACTTCAGACGCTGCAACTTATCCTGTAACCTTTTCAAACCAATTTGGTGCTTATCAGGGAGGAACCTTCACCGGTACAACCGGACTTTCCATTGACGCAAATGGAAATATTTCTCCGGCGAACAGCACACCCGGTGTACACACTATTACTTATACCACTATTGCTGCAGAAGGTTGTGGATCTTTTCAAACAACCACTGAAGTAGAAATATTTAAAGAAGTTGTTATTACTACTGAACCTGTTAATGTTGGAATTTGTTCTACAGAACCTGCTTCTTTTGAAGTAGTTGCCAGTGGTGATAATTTGACATACCAATGGAAAAGAAAAGATGGAGCACCCATAACCAATGCCACCGGAGTTAATTCCTCCAAACTTTCCTTCAGCAATGCAACTGCTACCAATGCGGGAGAATATTTTGTGGAAGTTTCAGGTTCTTCCCCTTGCACTATGGCTGTATCTGCAACGGTAACATTAAATATTGACGAAAATATTGTAATAATTAAACCTACCGAAGACCTATCTTTTTGTGATGATACCAGGGAAGAAGTAACCTTTGAATTTATAGCACATGCCAAGGGCGCTCCGTTATCCTTTACATGGGTCAAAGACGGTGCAGATATACCAAATACTAATACGGAAAGATTTATTTTTGATGTAACAGGACCTGTTGGTGAGGATGGGCAATACACGGGAACCTTTCAAATACTGGGTCCTAATCCTTCCGACAATGGAGTTTATTCCGTTCGTATAAAAGGACCAGATTATTTCACCTGTTCCGACGCTGAGACTAAAACCTTTACTCTTAATGTAAACCCTCTACCGAACCCTCCCGGAACTGAAAATGTTGTGTACTGCCAGAATGCAGCAGCCTCACCATTGACTGCAACCGGAGAAAATGGTGCAACCTTTACCTGGTATGATGCTAATAATAATAAACTAGATGGAGTACCAACCCCTTCAACATCAGAACCTGGAACAATTAAATATTTTGTTACTCAAACTACGGCAGTTTGTGAAAGTAATCCATCAGAATTAATTGTCACAGTTAAACCTACACCTGCAGCACCAACTACAAGTTCGGCAGTAGTCTTTTGTTTTGGAGATACTGTTACAGATCCACTTACAGCCACAAAGAATGACTCAGGAAGCACTTTAAACTGGTATGGTCCAGATAATCAAAATGCGGTTTTAAATGAAGCACCTATACCACTTACCACAACCACTGGCACTACAAAATATTGGGTAAGTGAAACTTTTGATGGTTGTGAAAGTCCTTTAGTTGAAATTGTTGTTACTGTTAATGCCTTACCTACAATAACTGTAGCAGCAGATCAAGCTGTTATTTGCGAGGGAAGCACAACTACTTTACGTGCAACTGGAGGAATCTCATACGAATGGTTTATTGGAGAAAACAGTGTGGGAACAGGTGCAGATTTTCCTGTATCACCTATAGTAGAGACTACTTACAAAGTTGTAGGAACTAATGAGAATGGTTGTAAGAATTCAGCAACAATTACTATTAAAGTTGACGAGCCAACTTTGCCAGGAACTTTGACAGGTCCCGAAAGCGTTTGTATTACCTCCCCTTCAGGGATCTTAAATCTTGCAGATCACAGGGGTGACATTTTAAGGTGGGAACAATCAACCAATGGAGGTACTTCCTGGACTTCCATTGTAAACACTTCTGCAACTATGAGTTTTGAAAATATTTCTGCAGCAACGACCTATAGAGCGATTATAAAGAATGGAGTTTGTGGGGAGTTGTCGTCCAATGAAGTTACCATCAGTATTGATCCTTTACCAATAGGAGGTGATCTAAACTTTGCTGGTAATGGAAGAGTATTTACAATCTGCGAAAATCCAGTTGGAAATTATGCAGTAGATTTGAATTTGACAGGTAAACAAGGAAACGTTGCGGGTTGGTATTACCGCGCCTGGAATGCAACTGGATATACACCCTTAAATATTGGTGGGGAGTTATTTACCGGCACAACTTTAACAGCTGCACAAATTCAGGCGTTGAATCTAAATCAAACTACAGTATTTCAGGTGGAAATTAATAGTGGAGCCTGTACTCCTAATGCCTTATCCAAGACAGCTATAATTTCTGTTATACCTTCAGATATTACACCAAGTCCTGTTACAGTAGCTCCAGGAGTAATCTGTTTGGGAGAAGAAGTTACCTTAAATTCTGAAACCGGGTATGAAACGGGTGGAACGATTTTAGACCAGGGAGCTTTTGATAATGCCTCCATAACAAACCACGGCTGGAGAATACGACGGGAAGGGATATCTGGAGACTTAGGTTTTGATACGGATGCCAATAATACGGAATTTGACAGATGGAAAAGAGCTACGCCTCGTAATTTCACTACTGCTTCTATTAATTCTCCATATAATACTTCGGGTGTTCTTTTTGACACAGGGATAGAAGATGGCAATAAAGGTTTTGCTTTAATTTCCGGGAATTACCGGTCAACTATGGAAACCCCTGTTTTCACAATTGGTTCAATGGATCAGGCCGTGTTAACCTTTGATCAGGCATATGTTCTTACCCCAGGTGCTTCTTTAAGAGTAGAAATATCGACTGACGGAGGTAATACTTATACAACTCTGTATGTGAAAGAGGTTCCTGGTGATGCATCCAAGGGAATAGAAAGTGGTAATACAACAAATTTTGGAACAGGTACAATAGATACAAAGCCAGAAAACAAAATTCTTATTGATCTTGGAGATTATATAGGAAGACCCAATTTAAGAATACGCTTTAATTATAGCGGTAAGAGACCAGGAGATATTTGGGCTGTGGATAACATTGATATTCCAGAAGGGCCTAATGGAATTACCATGGAATGGAGAGATTATACTGATGCTACTAAACCAGAAGGTGTTTTAATTGGAACAAATAATACAGAGAAATGGCCTCCTACAAAGGTAGGATTAAATGTCTTTGAAGTTAAAACCAAACTTGTATACAATTCTAATGGTGATGCGTGTGAGGTAGCAGAAAATGCCCAAAGAGTGGAAGTTTTTGTTTTTGATAAATATACTTCAACCACAACCGCAGTAATGGGTAGCTGCGGGAACAATTCAGCTAAATTAAGTGCCACTGTAACAAATTCCTCAGGTACTGTTATGTCAGCATTTCCAACTCCTGATGGTTACATAGGTACTTGGGTTATTGAGCCTAGCTCAGGTTATACTCTTATCGATTCAAATACTGAAGATGGAATTGCTGCTGAAAATGATCCCAACGCAATTCTTTCTGTGGAATCTGATGTTTCCGCTTTTAAAGCTTCTTTTGTTTTAACTCCAACTTTAAAAAATGCAGAAGGTGTGTTATATGCAAATACGAATTGCCTTCCCGTAGCAACTGCTCTTGATATTCAATTCCAATCTTGTACTACTCTGGATTTCGATGGAGTGGATGATTTTGTGGATCTTGGTACAGGATACACAGGAGATTATAGTATTGAAGCCTGGATAATGCCGGAAGCTGCTACAGGAACTGTGATTAGTACTCCGCAGTTAGAAATCAATATGACTGATTTAACAGGAGTAACTCCAAACACCCGTTGGTATCATATTGCTGTTGATTCGGATGGATTACTTTATATAGATGGAATTTCCACCGGAAACAAAATCGAAAAAACTGGAACAGCAAGAGCTTTTATTGGCGCTAGATGGAATGCTCCTGATGCAGAAAATCATTTCTCAGGATGGATTGAGGAAGTTAGAATATGGAACACTAAAATTTCGGAAAAGAATATTCGCTTTACAATGAATCAGCGATTAAAAGGCGATGGCAATATAGGTGTAATAGTAGATATGGAACATCCTGACGCACCTTCTTTTGCTAATCTTGCGGGCTATTATCAATTAATTGCTACTGATATTCTTCCTGGTGGTTATACTGCGGATTTAGCAGGAACAGCAGTTAACGGCAAGTTGAGAAATATGACGACTGTGCAGGAAAATACTGCACCGCTTCCATACTATACTGCACAGGTTGGATCCTGGGATACTCCTGCAACCTGGGGAGAACCTGATTTATGGAAGTTGGCAAATACAGGAGGTATAGATTGGAACATCGTCCGCACTTCCCATAATGTAACTGCTGAAAGAGATGTAACTGTATTGGGTCTCGTTTCAGAACAAGAGACTTTAACTATGGTAGGTCAAAATCCTACAAGCTGGACAGGTGGCGGCACAGGTAAGGAATTATTTGTATCTCATTATCTTCTGCTTAACGGAATAATTGATCTAAATGGAGAATCACAACTTGTACAGCCCGAACTAAGTATTGTCGCTGAAAGTAGTGTGGGTGCATTACATCGCGACCAGCAGGGAACTCAAAATAGTTTTAACTATAATTACTGGTCCTCCCCTGTGAGTGTTCAGGGTGCGGCCAACAACAGCGGTTATTCCGTTGGAGCAGTGCTTCATAATCCGAATGGTTCAATTATTACTTATGTAAATGATCCTTACGCTGCAGATGCAACCGCTTTAAATCCGGTGAATTTTACATTGAGCAGTTACTGGCTTTGGAAGTTTGCACCGGGAGCGGTAGATATGTATTCCGAATGGGATTTTATTGGTGACACGGGCGCTCTTAAAACAGGAGAAGGTTTTACTATGAAAGGAACATCCGGGGCAGCAACCATAACTAATACTCAAAATTATACTTTTATTGGAAAACCTCATAATGGGGATATAATTTTACAAAATTTTGGGGTTGAACAAAATTATCTTATTGGTAATCCATATCCTTCTGCTATAGATGCGGAAGAATTCATAAAAGATAACCTCAAAGATATTCCCAACAATCAAGGGCGAAATACTCAAAATGTGTTCGATGGTTCCCTATATTTTTGGGATCATTTTGATGGGGGGGATACTCATATTCTGGCGGAATATGTAGGTGGCTATGCTACCCTAAATTTATCCGGAAGTGTGCCTGCGATTACTAATGATTATCGTGTAGATTATACAGCCGAGAATGGAACAAAATTACCCGGAAGATATATTCCGGTGGGCCAGTCTTTTTTAATTAACTCTTCTAACTTCGAAAAAGATATAAATATATCTGGTGGACCAGTTCATTTTAAAAACAGTCAACGGGTTTTTTTTACAGAGGGATCAGCTGAATCTATTTTCTTAAAACCGGAAGTTGTCGTTAAAGGAAATAAACAATCCGATAAAGAACCTGAGAAAATTCGTATATCTTATAGTTCACCAATGGGATTAAACCGACAGATTTTAGTGGGGGCAGTACCTTCAGCAACGAATGGTTTTGATCTTGGTTATGATGCTCCTTTGTATGAAGACAATGTGGAGGATATGTACTGGTTGATCAAAGATCAAAAGCTGGTAATCCAAGGGGTAGGTAATTTCGATAAAGATCAAAAATTACCTTTAGGAGTAAAATTAAAAGACAAGGGAGAATTTACTATTAAGATCGATAAGCTGGAAAATTTTGCAGAGGATAAAATGGTATATCTTCATGATAAGGTAATGGATACTATTCATGATCTACGTGATTCTCCTTACAAAGCATCTGCAGAAGGTGGAACTTATAACGAACGGTTTGAAGTGATCTTCTTTAAAGAACAACAAAAAGCAGATCCACCGGTAGAAGAAATTCCCACTGAAGAGGTGCCTGGAAATCCTGAATTAGAAGTAACAGATCTCACGATCCGTCATTCGCATACCCGAAAAGAAATCCAAATTCTTAATCCGGATGAATTGCCGTTATCGAATCTTTATATATTCGATCTTAACGGAAACCAGCTTCATAATTATAAGAATCTGTCTCACGAAAAAGAAGTGAGATTACCGGTGCGAAACTTTAGTAAAGGTGTTTATATTATTAAGCTATACACCAATAGCAGGGTTATTAGTAAGAAAATTATCATCGATAACTAACCGAAGCTCTAAGCAAAAGCTCCGCCATTGACACGAAACAATACTGTCTCGTGTTTCTGGCGGAGTTTTTTTGCTTACTATTCTCCCCAACTTTAATTATATTATTAATATTTTATTCGGCTGCTAAGGCCAATTACTCTAGGATTTACACTAAAGCTTTACCAACTTCTTTTTTCCCAATTTAAATTATTGCATTTATATTGTAGCGTAAAATGAGCTAATTATTATTATTAAAATGCTTTCAATTAATTATTAAGAGCATAAATTTTTTAAACAAAATATAAGAACCTAAAAAAATCAACATCAAATAATTATCAATTTATTAATAATCTTTTTCTTACAAAATAGACGCTTTGTTCATTTTCGAGTGTATTTCATCGAAAATAATAGCTTTTAATCGTTAAATTTTTTATCTAAAACGCTTATTTCTAAATTTTTATACATAGTTTTACTGACTATTGTAAAAGTTAAGCGTATGGGAAAAATTACTTTTCCGGGTAGAGCCTTCTTTTTAGTTTTGATTTTTTTAGGTTCCTCCCTCACTTTTATTACGGCCACAAATAAATTTTCGTCTACAATTTCAATTTCAGAAGTTGTGACCAATGTTTCCTGTCATGGCCTTGCTGACGGTTCAATCAACATTACGATTTCCGGAGCTACGGGAACATATTCTGTATCCTGGAATAACGGGGAAACTACAGAAGATATTTCCAATTTAACGGCCGGTTCTTACGAAATTACGGTTACCGATGAAGCGGGTTCCGAAACAAAAACAATACAGGTTACTCAGCCGGATGTTCTTACTATGGCAGCTTCCGCTGTTCAG
>CAZXEY010000020.1:21692-30216 GCA_964639695.1 uncultured Antarcticibacterium sp.
TTCAGAATGTTTCCTGTAATGGCGTAAGCGACGGATCAGTTTCTGCCGGAGCAGTAACAGGTGGTACATCCCCTTATCAATACCAACTAAATAATGGAGCTTTTGGAAATTCAAATAACTTTTCAAATCTTTCCGCAGGTAATTACACTATAACAGCAAGGGATGCCAATGGATGTGAAATCCAGGAATCTGTAGCTGTTACTCAGCCGGAGGTTCTTGCAATGGCAACTTCCACCGTTCAAAATGTTTCCTGTAATGGCTTAAGCGACGGATCTGTTGTTGCTGGAGCAGTAACCGGTGGAACTTCTCCATATCAATATCAATTAAATAATGGAGCTTTTGGAACTTCGGAAACTTTTACAGGCCTTCACGCAGGAAATTATACTATAACCGCTAGGGATGCCAATGGGTGTGAAATTCAACAAACTGTGACTGTTTCTCAACCTAATGTCCTGACTATGGCAGCTGCCACTTCTTCCCCGGTTTCCTGTTATGGCCAAAGTGATGGATCAATTACTGCCGGAGCATTAACCGGTGGAACTTCCCCATATCAATACAAAATTGATAATGGCGCGTTTGGAACCTCAAATACTTTTTCCGGCCTTTTTGCAGGAAATTATACTATAACCGCTAGAGATTCCAATGGGTGTGAAATTCAACAAACAGTGACTGTTTCTCAACCTGATGTCCTGACTATGGCTCAACCTACAGTTAATCCTGTAACCTGCAATGGTGGCAGCGATGCTGTTTTAACAGCAGGTGCAGTATCTGGTGGTAATGGAAATTATACATACAGCCTTAACAATGGACCTTTTCAAACTTCAAACATCTTTAGCGCGAAACCGGCAGGCACTTATACTCTTACCGTTAGAGATAGCAAAGGATGTACATCATCATTAGAAATAGAAATTACCCAACCAGATGTTTTAAATGCAACCGTTGCTTTTACAGATATCACCTGTAACTCAGCTAATGATGGAACAATATCCATAACAGGAGCTACCGGTGGTTCAGGTACTTACCAATACAGTATCAACAATGGATCTTCCTGGCAGGATTCGGGAAATTATTCCGGGTTAAGTAATGGAACCTATCCAATTTTAATAAGAGATAAAGCCAATTCCCATTGTGTAATCTCTTTAAATACACATCTTGAAATTAGCCGTCCATTTATTTTAAACGGAGATATCTCCGGGCAGAATATTAGCTGTAAGGGCGGCAATGATGGAAGCATTACCATATCCAATGCCACAGGGGGATATGATCAATATGAATATAGTATTGACGGTAATAACTGGCAGTCTAACCAGACATTCGATAACCTTAGCGTAGGGAATTATAATGTTCAGATAAGGGATGCTGTAAATAAAACTTGTGTGGTGGTATTAGACCCTGCTTATCCTCTTACTGAACCTGTAGTTCTTTCTTCTACAATAGATTCAAAAACAAATGTTCTTTGTAATGGTAAGGCCACTGGATCGGTTACTGCCTCTGCTACGGGAGGAACTGCTCCTTACACCTTTTCCTGGGGTTCATTAGGCGCCGGGGCTACCAAAACAGATCTTCCTGCCGGCACTTACTCGGTAACGGTTACAGACGCTAATGGATGTACAACTCAACCTTTAGCTGTAACCATAACCCAACCTGATACTTTTGTTGAAATTGTCTCTGTAAAAACTACTACTGGTTGTTACCAACAAAACAATGGAACTGCTACTGTTGAAGCCCGGGGAGGAACCGGAGGCTATACTTACTTATGGAGCAACGGGCAAACTACACAAAATGCAACAGGTTTTGCTCCGGGATCTCACAATGTAAAAGTGACCGACAGTAACGGGTGTTCAACTATTAGAAACTTTACAATATCCCAACCTGCCCAATTAAGAATAACCGGTTTCCTTACTACTGAAACTACTTCTTTTGGTTCTGCTACCGGTACAGCAACTGTCCAGGTTACAGGAGGAACTCCCACTTACACTTTTTCCTGGTCTGGTCCAGGAGGAAAAACCGGACAAACTGCAAGAGACCTGGCAGCAGGGAATTACACCGTAACTGTAACAGATGCAAACGGCTGTTCTACAACCGGACAGGTTACCATTATAGATGCTTTAGATGCTACAATAGTTCCAACTGTCATTTGCGAAGGAGTAGAAGAAATTGTAAGAACGGCTTATTTCCAGGTGGACAATTTAACCGCCAGAGGAGGAACTCCAGGATATACGTACAGCTGGAGTTTTGGTCAATATGCTTCCATTGCAACTGCGACAGGCCCGGGACCCCATAAGGTAAAATATTCTGTAATTGGCGATAAACGCATTATTTTAAAAGTAACAGATTCAAAAGGACTTACCTTGGAAAAACAATTATTAGTTTATGTGGGTGGTTGTTTTTCTAATGACTGTGGCTCAAATGACCTGCAGGCAGAGAATTATTTTGTTGGAGATGCTGCCGGAAATAAAATTTCAAATCTCAATTGTGCAGACTCAGGACAAAAATATCTTTATATCGTGTTTCCCACTCAGTCAGAACGATATTCTTTAAATATTGAATATATATACTCCATTCAAAATCTTACTACCGGTGAAACTATTAACAAGAGAGAGGCTGGCTGTTTTTATGAAAAATTAGCTATTCCCACTGTAGCCCGTACAATTCCGATTAACTATAATTGTGGGGATATTGTTAAGATTGAAGGAATTTATTTAACATTTTCAAATAATAATAAATGGCAATGCGGTCAGGGACCAAATCCTAAATGTTATTCTACCAATAACCAAACTTCTGTAACCATTCCTCTCTTTGGTGTTGCTTTTCCCAACGATCTCCTATGTAACGGAGGTTCAAATGGGGTAATTAATGCAAGGGCATCGGGAGGTACAGGTATATATTCCTATAGGTTAATTTCTTCTGTAAATAATACTACGGTAAGGCCGGCACAAACGTCCAGTAGCTTTACCGGACTACCTGCGGGTAAATATAAAGTAGTAATTGGTGATGGCATTGACACATACACTACTACAGAAGTGGAAATAAGGCAACCCTTAAATCCATTGACCCTGGAAATGACTTCTCAAACCCTAATAACCTGTTACATGGGTAACGATGGAACAGCTACAGTGAATGCTTCAGGAGGAACTCCAAATAGCAGCGGGGACCCATATATTTATGTTTGGAGTAATGGCCAGACAACGGCAACCGCTACAAATTTAACTGCAGGTGATTATAATGTAAGAGTGATTGATGCAAATGGTTGTGAGGTTGCAATGACAGTAACCATTGCGCAGCCTGCAGAAATTTTAGCAGTTGCAGGACCCGACCAGGTGCTTGAATGTGGTACAACTTCCACAAAATTAAATGCTCAGTTTACCTCGCAGGCTGCCGAAGGACAGCCGGCACAGGTGGGAGAATGGACAATTGTTAATGGTCCTGCCGGGGGGAGTTTTGCTAATGTTAATGATCCACAAACAACATTTACCGGTGCACAGGGAACATATACTTTACGTTGGACCGTTCCTTGTGGAGCCAGTGATGATGTAAAAATTTCTGTTAGTTACTGTAGCACACTCGATTTTGATGGCATTAATGATCATATAGATTTTAGTAATAATTTTAACCTTCCGGAAACTTTTACCCTTGAGGCCTGGGTAAAACAGGATGTTAACTCTTCCACCGGAATTAAAACGATTTTATCAAAAAGAAATTCTGCCAACTTAACCGAGGGTGGATATGATCTAATTGTTGAAAATAATATTCCCAAATTCAGATGGAATGGATCTACCTTAGCATCTCAATATCCTATTGGAAGTGATCGTTGGTACCATATTGCAGTTATAAAGGGCGGAGTTGATGAAGGTTTATATGTTGACGGAATAAAAACCAGTAGCAGCGGTGCATTACCGGGGTTACCAACATCCACAACGAATCGTTTTATTATTGGTGCTGCCCATACTGCAACTACTCCTGAAGTCCCTGTTAATTATTTCCACGGATGGATCGAGGAGGTCAGAATATGGAATGTTTCATTGACTTTGGAGCAGCTTCATTTTATGATGAACCAGAAACTGCAGAATAATGGCGGTAATGTAAAAGGCTTAGAGATTCCTCTTAATGTTCCCGGTAACCTTACCTGGGATAAATTAGCAGGGTACTATCAGCTGGGAATTATCGAAAATGGGTTCACCATAGGAGAAACAGCAGGTAGTCCAAAAGGTAAATTAATTAATATTACAACAACCCAGCAAAGAACTGCTCCTCTACCCTATATTTCTACAAAGGCAGGTGCCTGGTTTGCCGATGATACATGGTTAAGACCTCAGGTTTGGGATCCACCGGGAAGTAAAGGTGTAGATGGAATTACAACTATAGACTGGAATATCGCAAGAATTTCCCATAACATTAATTCCGGAGGAAAAAATATTAAGGTATTAGGATTAAATTCAGAGGCAGGGAAGTTAACAATAGCTAATCCTAATGAAGCCTTAAATGAAAAGAATTCCGGCCAAAGCCTTACGATAACTCATTACCTCAAGTTAAATGGAACTATAGACTTAATAGGTGAATCTCAATTAATTCAAACCGATGTAAAAACACGGGAAAAAATATCTGATCTTAAGCTGGAACAACCTCAAACAATTACGAGTGTTCTGGATGAGTCAAGTACAGGTTTTATTGAAAGGGATCAACAAGGAACAGCTAATAGCTACAACTACAATTATTGGTCCTCTCCTGTGTCACTTCAGGGAGCTGCTAATAATTCCACCTATACGATAGCTTCTGTAATGTTTGATGGTACCAATTCTGCTGCTCCAAAAAATCTGAGTTTTCAGGACTGGCACGAATATGCAGATGGCCCTTATGCTACTCCAAGAAAAATTAGTAATTACTGGTTATGGAAATTTAAAGGAACAGCAAATGTGTATAGCGAGTGGGAATATATAGGAAGTACAGGAACTTTAAACGCCGGGGAAGGACATACCATGAAAGGAACGTCGGGATATGCTGCCATAGCCGATAGACAAAACTATGTATATAAGGGGAAACCAAATAATGGTACCATACCTCTTTATATAGGTACAGATCAAAATTACCTTCTAGGAAATCCTTATGCATCAGCTATTGACGTTAATGAATTTATCCTGGATAATCTTAAAGATGTAGCTAATGGACGTAATACCAAAAATTTATTTAATGGAGCAGTTTATTTTTGGGATCATTTTGCCGGTGGAAATACCCACATTCTTCTTGAATATATTGGAGGTTACGCCACAAGAAATTTAATTGGAGGCGTTGGTGCAATTTCAAATGATGATCGGGTTAATGCAAATGATGCAGAAAGCAATAAGATTCCCGGTCAATATATTCCTGTAGCACAAGGATTCTTCATTAATTCCACTTTGCACGAGGAAATATCGGGAGGAATTTCCATTCAGGCCGGAGATGTTTTATTTAAAAACAGCCAAAGAGCTTTTGTAAGAGAGAGTGCTGGGAATACCGGAAGCTCCTTATTCCTTCGTCCTGAAGTAGTTACAAAATCTACCGAAAAGGCAGACACAAGACCAAAAATTCGAATTGATTACAAATCTCCAATGGGGTATAACAGGCAAATTCTTGTAGGTGTTGATCCTAATACTACCAATGGATTTGATCTGGGTTATGATGCTCCACTAAATGATGACAATGCAGAGGACATGTATTGGATGATCAACAAAGGTGAATATGTAATTCAGGGAGTACCCCATTTTAATCTGGATCAGGTTTTACCGCTTGGAATACGATTAAAAGAAGAAGGTGAATTTACAATTAGAATTAATGCTCTGGAAAATATAGCCGACGATGTAAATATTTTCATAAGGAACAAGGATAATAATTCTTACCATAATTTAAGAAATGGGGAATATAAAGCAACTTTACCAGGTGGAACCTTTACCGATAAACTGGAAATGGTTTTCCAGGAAGAAGTTATTGATGAAAAACCGGCACCAGTAGAACGACCCGGCGAAGAAGTAGTTATAATTAAACCGGCTCCCGTAGGGGATAGCAAAGATTTGCCTCCTTCGATTAACTACTTGCATGATTACGAACAAATAATTATCACCAATCCTTCTCTACATGAAATAAGAAATGTTATTCTTACAAGTCTAACAGGACAGGTGTTGAAAGAATACGGATCATATCCTGCACAAAAAGAGGTAAAACTTAAAACCGGTAGTTATAGTTCTTCAGTTTACCTTGTAAGAGTGGTTACAGATAAAGCAGAAGTAGTTAAGAAAATTATTATCAAGAAATAAAGGTTTGGACTACCCAAACCTTTATTTCCTTTCCATTCTATTAGTTTAATTTTGTTGTTTATCCTCATTTCTTACAAATTTGCCGTGGGAAGGAACTGCAACTTCTTTAAAATTATTTTTCAAGTAGGTTAATTTATCTCTTAGCTCCTCACCTTCCATGGCAGTACCGTGACCGGTTATTGCAACTTCCGGATTTAATTTTTCCAGTTTTCTAACAGATTCCTCAGCCATTTCCCAATTGGTTGTCAAATATACAGGAGGGCCATGAATCTCCGTTTTTTGAACCAGGACCTTGTAAAAGGAGTCTTGTTTTACAGTAACAAAAGCATCTGCAGCAATAAGTGACCTATCCTTTTCCCTGAACAGGGCAATCATCCCGGGGGAATGACCCGGCACATGAATCCACGTCCATTCCGGCAATTCGGGAATTATTCCATTTTCGGGTATTTCCTTAAGAATTCCTGAAATGTCTATTGGTTCAATAGGATAAATAGAAGATATTTTGGCCAGCATTCCTCCTTCTACAGAAGTATCAGGTTCAGGATATCTCTTCTCTCCTGTTAAATATAGAAATTCCAAAGGATGGGCATATACAGGAACGTTCCATTCATTTATTAAATGCACTATTCCTCCTACATGATCAAAATGCCCATGAGTTAATATTATTGCTGAAGGCTTATTTCCTTTTCCAAATCTCTTTTCGGCAGCTTCCTGTATCTCCTTTCCGCATTTAGGCATACCGGCATCGACTAAAACCCATTTACCTGAGGGCTCCCCAATCATAACAACATTGACAACCTGGTTGGTATAATAATAAAGGTCTCTTCTTACTTCCCTTCCTTTTCCACTGTGGACAGAAGTCATTGGTATAAATTTATTGTCCTCGCTTTGTTTCATCATCTCCTTCATTTAATTTTTTATCTACTATTTTTTCTCCTACAGCACTTAAAGATTTTAGAGCAGGGCCTTCTAATACTTCTCCCTCAGTATCAAATCGGCTTCCGTGGCAGGGGCAATCCCAGCTTTTCTCTGCGTTATTCCAATGTACAATACATCCTAAATGAGTACATACGGCCGAAAAGGCTTGTAACTCTCCATTTTCGTTTCTGTAAACCGCTGCTCTCTCTCCGTTTTTCTGAAGGATTTTTGCTTCCCCAGGTTTAATATCTTTAAGTTCTGCATTATCAAAATTTGATAAAAATCCTTTTACTAATTGACCTGCTACATCAATATTTTCCTTCACAAACTCTTTTGCTGCTTTTGCAGGATTATGCCGGGAGGCTTTATATAATTCAGAATATTGATTGGGAGTATCTGTGAGCAGGTCTGAAAGTATTATGGCTGCTACTGTACCGAAAGTTAAACCATCGGTAGAAAAACCGGTCGCTATGTATTGCCTGGAGCCACTATCTTTTTGGCCTATATAGGGAAGTAGATCTGCTGGTTTGTAATGCTGTCCTCCCCACTTAAAGCTGACCTCCTCAATATCAAAATTTTCATTTAGAAAGAAGATCAGGTTATCAATATGTTTCTCGTTATCTTCTGCTTGACCAACTTTGTGAGGACTGCCAACACATATCACATATTGATCATTCCCGTGGGAATAAGAACGAATTGAATACTTCGAATTTTCATAGAAGCCCCAGAATATTCCTTCAGGATAAGACCCTGATTTTAATTTAGCAGCAACTCCATACTCCCGGTAAGGCCCCAATACAGTGTGATATTGTAACCTTACTCCCTTGGGCGTATGCGTGGCGTGTACAATTTTATTTGCTATAACTCTCCCACCTGTAGTTTCAAGTATTATTTTTTCCCCTTCTTCGTGTATTTCTTTGACTTTAGTATTTTCGTAGATAGTGCAACTTCCTCCATTAGTTTCACGCGCCAATCCCTGTACATATTTCAAGGAATTGAATTGAGCCTGACCGGGAATTTCTATTCCTCTATCAATTTTAAATGGAAAGTTCACCTTATTAACTTCAGTATACTTTAATCCTGCTTCTTTAGCTATTTCCATCTCCCTTTCCAAATGGCCCTGTTTACCACTATCATACAAAAACATAGAACGTCTTTCGAATTCACAATCAATGTTGTACTTCTTCACATTTTCAGCAATTAATCCTATCCCTGCTTCTCTGGAATTATGAACGTTCTTTAGAACTTTGATATCATATTTTGAATGAATAGGAGAAAATAGTTGATCTGTAATATTGTATAAATTCCCTGTGCTGTGA
>CAZXEY010000021.1:0-24593 GCA_964639695.1 uncultured Antarcticibacterium sp.
GCTGGATACATATATTGAGTTTTTATTATACATTGATAAGCTACAAAGATACAGAATAAACTTTAGCTTATAAATCTCATGTTCCTATGGATCGATAGGAGGAACTTATATATTGACCAACCAAATAGTTGCCTTTCTTTTACTTTCTAAAATAACTTTCTTTCTATACTTTTTCAAAATACTATCTTTGCCGTTTATTATAAAATAGTTAAATGTTTAAATGGATCTTCGCCCTGTTAGGGTTTATGTTTTTTAGATATCCCGGGGCGATCTTAGGTTTTATAATAGGAACCTTGATAGACAATTGGAGCAGATCCTCCGGTGGATTTCAAACAGTATTTTCCGGCGGGCCATCTCAAACTGTAAGCCCTGGGGATTTTGAATTGAATCTTCTTTCTCTTGCTTCACTCGTAATAAAAGCCGATGGTAATGTTTCACAAAAAGAACTGGATTATGTTAGAGCTTATTTTGTACAGGCGTATGGAAAGGAGCGTGCAAATGCAACCTTCAGGACTTTTAATGAGGTAATAAAGAGCAGGGAGATTTCGGCACGACGAATCTGCCTCTATCTTCAGCAGCGCACCAAATATGAAGTAAGGCTACAAATCCTTCATTTTCTTTTTAGTATAGCAAAGGCAGATGGACTAATTTCTCAGGCAGAAATTAATCAGTTAGCCGATATTGGAAGTTATCTCAACCTTACCACCCGTGATTTCGAAAGTATCAAGGCAATGTTTGTAAAATCTGCCGATGATGCCTACAAGATCCTTGAAATAGAAAAGTCTGCGACAGATGCTGAAGTAAAAAAAGCTTTCAGGTCTATGGCTAAAAAATACCACCCCGATAAACTGCAACATATGGACGAGGCTTACCGCAAGGGGGCTGAAGAAAAATTCAGAAAAGTCCAGGAAGCATACGAACAGATTCAAAAGAAACGCGGTTTTTAATATCATTTTTTCTTCTCTTTCCTATTCACCTATTTCTGTTAACCTTCTATTAAAATTTAGGCGTATCTAAAAATATATTTGCCGTGCCTGAAAAATTGTTGTTTATTTGGTTAGAAATCACGTAATAAACGATATGAGAAAATTTTTAGCGGGTTTGATTTTTTTAATTTCCATTTCTTCTTTTGCACAGGAAATAGGATCTCAGGAAAGTTTAATAACGGACAGGCCAGATGCGACTGAAGCTCCCAACCTCCTTCAAAAAGGTTCTTTCCAAATTGAAACAGGAGTTTTTTATAAAGATTTAGGAAGCGCCAGTCTTTCTGAAGAACTCTTTGGTTATAACACTACTTTATTGCGCTACGGTCTGCTGGAAAACCTGGAGTTGCGTTTAGGCTGGGATCTGGTTAACACCAAAAGTAAAATTTTTGATTATGAAAATACAGGTTTTGAACCTTTACTGCTGGGGGTGAAAATTGGTATTGCTGAAGAAAATGGCGCATTTCCACAAATTGGATTTATAGGTCACCTCAATCTTCCATTTACAGTTTCTAAAGATGTGAGACCTGAAAATACCGGTGTTGATTTTAGGTTCGCCTTCAGCCATCAATTATCTGAAAAATCAAACCTCTCTTACAATGTGGGAGCTGAATGGGGCAACGATTCTCCCGAAGCTGCTTATATCTATACTATTGCATACGGTTACAGCATTACTCAAAAGTTTGGTGTTTATGCAGAATTATACGGGGATTTTCCTGAAAATAATTTGGCCAATCACAACTGGGATGCGGGATTAACGTATTTGGTAAATAAGGATTTGCAATTGGATGCCCTTATCGGGACCGGGATTGAAAATGATTTGCAACTTATGGTTGGAGCAGGAATAAGTTATAGAATTTCAAAAGATTAAAATTATGTTCAGTTATTCTGAAGAGAATTATTTAAAAGCCATTTTCCATCTGGAGAAAAAATATCCATCTGGCGTAAGTACTAATGCCATTGCTGAGAAAATGGATACAAAGGCATCCTCGGTTTCAGATATGATCAAGAAACTTTCAGAAAAGGAGCTGGTGAATTACAGAAAATATCAGGGGGTAAAACTGAGTAAGTCGGGAAAAGAAGCGGCTGTATCTGTTATTAGAAAGCATCGGTTATGGGAGGTGTTTTTAGTGGAAAAGCTAGAATTTAACTGGGATGAAGTCCACGAGATTGCAGAGCAGCTGGAACACATAAAGTCTGATAAGCTGATACAGAGGCTGGATAAATTTCTTGAATATCCCAAACGCGATCCTCACGGAGACCCTATACCAGATGCTTTGGGAAATTTTGCCGTGGTCGATAAAGTTTTATTGTCTGACCTTGACAAGGGAGAGTCGGGGATTTGCGTGGGAGTTAAAGATTCATCTCCTGCTTTTCTTCAATTCCTGGATAAAAATAACCTTGTGTTGGGTAAGAATATTAAAGTAATAGAAAAAGAAACTTTTGATCTCTCAATGCTCATTAAAACAGGAGATGGGGAATTAAGGATCTCACATCTTATTTCAGAAAATCTTTATATAAAAACTTCATAGCATATGGATGTAATTATTGAATATTTTAGAACCTTAAACCCGGTATATGCCGCCTTTTTAGCAACTCTTTTTACCTGGGGCCTTACGGCTTTGGGAGCATCTCTTGTTTTCTTCTTTAAAAATATGAACAGGGCTTTTTTCGACGGGATGCTGGGATTCACAGGAGGTGTTATGGTTGCAGCGAGTTTTTGGAGCTTACTGGCCCCGGGAATTGAAATGAGCCCGGGAGAAGGATTTATCAAGGTTGTGCCCGCAGTTGTAGGATTTGCCACCGGGGCTCTTTTTCTTTTTGCGTTAGATAAGGTGTTACCTCACCTCCACGTTAATTTTAAAATGAGCGAAAAGGAAGGAATTAAAACTCCCTGGCACAAATCGATTTTATTAACCCTGGCAATAACGCTTCATAATATTCCCGAAGGTCTTGCCGTGGGGGTTCTTTTTGGTGGTGCTGCTATGGGTTTTGAAGGTGCCACAATTGGGGGTGCGGTAGCACTTGCTCTGGGAATAGGATTGCAAAATTTTCCCGAAGGTATTGCTGTAGCCATGCCACTTAGGCGACAGGGATTGTCAAGATGGAAAAGTTTTAATTATGGTCAACTTTCTGCTGCAGTAGAACCTCTTGCTGCTGTTCTGGGGGCCTGGGCTGTAATGACCTTTGAGCCTATATTACCCTACGCGTTATCTTTCGCAGCAGGCGCAATGATATTCGTGGTGGTGGAAGAAGTTATTCCCGAATCCCAACAGGAGAATTTCACCGATATTGCAACAATGGGATTTATAGGTGGCTTTATCATAATGATGACTTTAGACGTAGGTTTGGGCTAATATTTGCAACACAGGAACTTAAACAGAGTCTTTAAAAGAAAATAATGAAGTCAATCATATTCCTGCTGCTCCTTTTGGTAAACCCCATGTTATATGCGCAGGAAGTAAAACCAAATACCGTTGAATTTTCTGCCGTCCTTAAACAGGGTGAGCAATTTTCTTTTGGTGCGAAGTCGTTGAGATTTAAAGAAGTGGTTTCAGATTCCCGATGTCCTAAAAATGTTACCTGCATTTGGGCCGGTGAGGCAAAAATTCTTTTAGAAGTGTGTGAAAATGGTAAAGTAGTAGAGGAGAGGATTGTACAGATTAATTCAACTTCAGTCCCCTTAAATTTTTCTGCAGAAGAATTTTCTTATTTTTTAAATTCTTTGATCTTACTTCCATATCCTGAAGCCGGAACAAAGGTGGAATTAAAAAATTATACCCTGAATCTACAGATTACGGGACAACCGAAGGAGATTTAAAAGACAGTATAAATTAATTAATCACAACCACATCCTGAAACCCCACAGGCTTTTTCCTTTTTGGTTTTCAGAAATGCAGGCTTCCAGATAAATTTAGTAACCATATATCCTACGGCCACTAAAAAAGTAATAAAGACTAAGATTTCTTGTATAAGTTCCATATTTATTAGGTCGGATAAATTCATAAATCTTACAAATTACTCTAAAACCTGAAAAGCTATTAATGCAACAATATAAGCGAAACCGCTCATAATTACTAATTGTAATAATGGCCATTTCCAGGTATTGGTTTCTCTTTTTACTATTGCGAGTGTACTCATGCACTGCATTGCAAAAGCATAGAACAGCAGTAAACTTATTCCACTGGCAAAAGTAAACAGTGGGCCTCCCAAAATCGGATTCGTTTCTGCAGCCATCCTGTTTTGGATGGTTTCTACTTCATCACTGCCCACGCTATATATAGTTGCGAGTGTTCCCACAAAAACTTCCCGGGCGGCAAAAGAGCTTAATATTGCAATTCCAATTTTCCAGTCGTAGCCCAACGGAGTAAATACCGGTTCAATCGCTCTTCCTGCAATTCCTATGTAAGAATACTTCAGCTTATAGGAAGCGATCTCATCTTCAAGTTTTTCTTCAGGAACTTCTGCAGAATATTCCGAAGCGACAATTTCTTCAGCGTTTTCGAATCTTTCACCCGGGCCGTAACTTGCCAAAACCCACAAAATTACAGAGATAGCAAGAATTATTTTTCCTGCACCAACAACAAAACTTTTGGTTTTTTCAACCACATTGATCCCAACATTTTTTAGCATGGGAACTTTATAATTGGGCATTTCAATAACAAAATAACTGCGGGATTTTATTTTCAGGATCTTATTCAGGATCCACGCCGATAGGATTGCAATACCAAATCCTATGATGTACAGCAACATTAACGTTAAACCTTGTAAGTTCAGCCCAAAATAACTTCTGTCAGGAATAACAAGAGCAATAATAATCAAATAAACAGGCAGCCTTGCAGAGCAGGTTGTAAATGGCACCACCAGAATCGTTATAAGGCGTTCTTTCCAGTTTTCTATATTCCTCGTCGCCATTACAGCCGGGATGGCACAGGCCGTTCCTGAGACAAGTGGGACGACACTTTTACCACTAAGGCCAAAGCGCCTCATGATCCTGTCCATAAGAAAAACAACCCGGCTCATATAACCGCTTTCTTCCAGTACAGAAATGAAGAGGAAGAGAAAAGCTATTTGAGGTATAAAAATTACAATTCCGCCCAGTCCCGGAATAATTCCTTCTGAAATTAAACTGGTAAAGGCGCCTGCAGGTAAAGCATCCTTGGTTACTTCGCTTAAATAAGCAAAAGTTGTATCTATGAAATCCATAGGATAACTGGACCAGTCATAGATCGCCTGAAAAATCAGTAATAAAATAAAAAAGAATATAAAATAACCCCAGACTTTATGAGTAAGGATCCTGTCAAGCCTGATTCGAATATCTGTAGCCGAATTGAGGTCTACATTCATTGCAGATTTTAATAAACCATTAATGAACTGATACCTTAGTATGGTTTCCTTTTGCTGCATTCGCTTAAGGTCTCCGGTACTTTTTGTATGAAAGCTTTCATCTGTAGACAAAGAATGCCTGTTTACATTTCCAAAGTTCACATCCTGGGTAATTACCAGCCACAATTTGTATAGCGCCTGATTTGGGAAAGCTTTTCTTAACCGGTTAAAATAATCGGGATCCATGATGGAAGCATTCAAACAAGGCTCTGTAGATATTTTTCGGTAATTAAGAATTAACTCCTTAAGCTCTTCTATTCCGGTTCGTTTCCTTGCGCTTACCAGGGCCACTTTGGTTTTTAATTGTTCTTCCAGAATGGCAATATCCAGGCTAATTCCTTTTCTCTTCATCCTGTCGGCCATATTAATGACAAGAATGGTAGGTATTTCCAGGTCTTTGATCTGGGTAAAGAGCAGTAGGTTTCTTTTTAGATTCTCGACATCACTAACAACAACGGCAACGTCAGGAAAATCCTTATCGTTCTTATTTAATAAAAGTTCTATGACAACATTCTCGTCAAGGGAAGAAGCATTCAAGCTATAGGTGCCTGGAAGATCCAGAATATGGGCTTTTACACCCCGGGGTAATTTGCAAATTCCCTCTTTTTTCTCAACAGTAATTCCGGGGTAATTTCCCACTTGTTGATTGAGGCCGGTAAGTTGATTGAAAACCGAAGTTTTACCGGTATTTGGGTTTCCAATTAATGCAACATTAATTTGTTTACCCATATTAGTTTATTAGATCTATTTCTATTTGTAAGGCAGTTTCTTTTCTTATTGCCAGATGACTACCGTTGATGTTTAAATACATAGGATCCCTGAATGGAGCTGTTTGCACAAGCTCTACAAGGTTTCCGGGAAGACAGCCCATTTCTAAAAGCTTAAGCGGAACTGTGTCTACAGAAAATTCTTTAATAATTCCCTTCTGACCTCGCTTTAAATGAGCAACAGTAAGCTTCATTTTTATTTAGATTGAATTTAAACAAGGCAAAAATAATGTAAAATAAAGTCTTAGAAAAGTTTAGGAGATAAAACTGTTAGCGGTTGTAATTTTCTTTCAGGATTTTAACATCTTTAAGCACTTCTTCAATGACTCCGGGCTGGGTACCATCATAAAATCCGCGAATTTGCCGATCCTTATCGATGAGCATAAAATTTTCGGTATGGATCATATCATAAGGCCCGCCGTCACCGTCAGATTTGGTGGCGAGATAAGATTTTCTTGCCAAATCGTAAATTTCTTTTTTGTCACCTGTTACAAGGTTCCATTTTTCTGCATCAATACCTTTCTCTTCAGCATACTTTTTTAAAACCGGTACGCTGTCGTGTTGAGGAATTACAGTGTGTGATAAAAGGAGCACATCTGGCTGGTCCTTCAGCTCTTCCTGAAGTTGCAGCATGTGGTCTGTCATAATTGGGCAGATTGTTAGGCAGGTGGTAAAAAAGAAATCGGCAATATAGATCTTGTCGTTGTAGTAATCCTGGGTTATCGTATCCCCATTTTGATTCAGCAGGTTAAAGTCAGATATTTTGTGATATTTCCTTATGTATTGTACTGTCGTATCTACTAATTCGGCATTAACCATATCAGGTTGATAAACGGGTAATTTTTCTTCCGGCTTCAGAATTGAATATATGACAGTAATAATAACAGCCGAAAGTATAAATAAGACTATGGCAAATGTTTTATATCTGGCAAAAAAGCGGAACATCGAATTACAATTTGTGCAAAATTACAGCCTAAGGATCAATTAATAGCACTTATGATCTTAAAATTTAAGGATTGGATACATCAATAGAATTTGTCCTTTTTTAGCAGCTTATAAAAGGTTACTTTTGTGCGATTTAAAATTTGAGAATAGAGAATGGATCCATTTTTAATAAAAGCTATACAATTACTGCTTAGTTTATCCTTACTAATTGTTCTGCACGAATTAGGACATTTTATACCGGCAAAATTATTTAATACCCGCGTTGAGAAATTCTACCTGTTTTTCGACGTAAAATTTTCACTTTTCAAAAAGAGAATTGGTGAAACGGTTTACGGGATTGGCTGGCTGCCTTTAGGAGGTTACGTGAAAATTGCGGGAATGATAGATGAAAGCATGGACAAGGAGCAAATGGCACAACCGCCAAAGCCCTGGGAATTTAGAAGTAAACCGGCATGGCAACGGCTTATCATTATGTTGGGAGGAGTAACGGTTAACCTTGTTTTAGGTTTTTTAATTTACATGATGGTTTTATTCGTATGGGGAAGTATCTATGTAGGTCCCGATGATATGCCGAGAGGGTTTGCTGTTGCAGAAGAGTTTAAAGAATTTGGTTTTGAAGATGGAGACAGGATTTTAGAAATTAACGGGAAAGATCTTCAACATTCTTTTGATATTAACAGATACCTGTTCATGCGGGATGTGGCAAACGTCACTGTTCTACACCAAAATGGAGAAAAAGAAGTTATTGAGATTCCTGAAGATATAGGTTCAAAAATGTTTCAGCAGGGAGTAATGCAACCTTTTGTACCCATTCAAAATGCCGTTCTGGATTCTGTTGTAGCTGAAATGGCTGCTGGAAAAGCAGGATTACAGAAAGGTGACAGCCTTATTTCATTAAATGACAGGGAGATTGGATACTGGCATGAACTTGCGCCAATCGCTGCAGAAAGTAAGAATAAAGAAGTTGAAATTGTTTATAAGAGGGGCGATGAAATAATGAGCACCACCATTACTCCAGATGAAGAGGGACTTTTAGGAGTAAATACCAGAAGAGATTATAAGGTTCAAACTAAAGAATATGGAATTGTAGAAAGCATAGAAGAAGGTTTTGAATATGGTTATTGGACTCTGCACGATTATGTAGCCCAGTTTAAATATGTTTTTACCGCTAAAGGAGCTACACAGGTTGGAGGTTTTGGAGCTATTGGGGGATTATTTCCCGATGCCTGGAACTGGCAGGGATTCTGGCTTGCCACCGCTTTAATATCCATTATTCTTGCTTTTATGAACATCCTTCCCATTCCTGCCTTAGATGGAGGACACGTAGTATTCCTGATGTATGAAATTGTTACGGGAAGAAAACCGAATGAAAAATTTATGGAATATGCCCAGTTGGTAGGTTTCTTTATATTAATAGCGCTGGTTTTATTTGCCAATGGTAATGACATATACCGCTGGTTATTTGACTAGTACAGTAAGCATTCGAAAACTGAAGTTTTTTTGAGAAAATTTTCGATAAAAAAAGTCCGTTTTTGTTTTGATGACATTTAAATTTTGATTTATATTTGCAACCGCAAAAGGGAAAACACCTTCCTCCTTAGCTCAGCTGGTTAGAGCATCTGACTGTTAATCAGAGGGTCCTTGGTTCGAGCCCAAGAGGGGGAGCAGAAAGCCTGACAGAGATGTCGGGCTTTTTTGTTTTTGTACGGTTTTTAGATTATTGCGATAATGGTTCTGTTAAACAGAGCCCCGATAGCCATTGGGATTGGTTCGAGCGAATTTCAGAGATAGGAGCAGCAGAAAGTCTGACAGAGATGTCCGGCTTTTTTGTTTTTGAACGGTTTGTAGATTATTGCGATAATGGTTCTGGTAAACAGAGCCCCGATAGCCATTGGGATTGGTTCGAGCGAATATTAGAGATAGGGGAGCAGAAAGCCTGACAGAGATGTCGGGCTTTTTTGTTTTTGTATTATTCATTTTTTCTGAATAGCGCCAGGTGCTGAATAATTGCTCTGCTTTCTAATCCACCTGCGAGAGCACCCGTTGTAACTCCTACAGTGCTTATAAAAACAGCAATTCGAATTTTATCTGCCATAGTTATTTCCGGTTTACTCAGGGTAGGCCAGGTTCTCATAAGATCTGCCGGGAAAACGTATAATTCAATAATTATCATTAATCCTCCCACAAGAAGGAATAATCCTATACAGGCAAGGAAAATGCTGAAATAAATGACAGTATTGGCAACGGCAAGATGTTCTGTAATTATTCTTTTTTCCCTTTTTGGCAGGAAAAGAGACTGCACCCGCACCAGGTAGAAACTGGCAAGCATGATACTAATAACAGCAAAAAATATAGCGGTTCCATTGGTCATTCCCAGGCCTACATCCCATATCTCTGCACTAAAGATCAGGATAATTGCGGGGCCTACTGCAGCCGTCGCCAGGCCTGGAAGAGAGAGAGGCAGGAACAGGGATTTATTTCTTATTAAAGACCAAAAGAAACTCCCGGGATGCCTTAGCGTCATTAACAGGTGGAAAATAAAGGTTTCAAGGTCATTCCCGTTCCTCAGCTCTCTGTCGGGGGCTGTTTTTCCTCGTTTTTTAAGCTGTTTTTTTTCTTTTTCAGAAAAGGAGGCAACTTTAGTTGCTTTTTCATTGAAATTTGATTTGCTCATTACTCCCTTTTCTGTTGCAGGAGCATCTTTTAAACCTAAAATATGCCCTATCTGGTGAAGAAATAAAGAAGCCGAGTTAAACCGCACATCAGGATTGTCAAGTTCTAATCTGGTTTTATATTTTCCAGTAGAGGTAATTTTCCTTGTGGAAAGAACAATGATTCGGGTAATAGTGGAACTAAGGCCCGAAACCTGGATATTCCGCCGTGACATTAAACCCACATCGGTAATCACACATACCAGGTCATAAGGCCCTTCGGCCATACTCATACTTGCTCTGTCCAGGAAAAAAGAGGGGCTTTTGGACCGATCATTCTCAAGCTCAAAAGTATCAGAAATATCAAAATTCCATTTTATGCCCGAACTTACCTGCAATTCCTGGTGTACATCTTCTGCCAGTTGTTTGGCATAAGAGGTAAAAGCGTCCCTCTCGTGAATATTTTTAATGGCAAGTAAAAAACCCACGGCCATTTCAGGTTTTGGCTTCGGTCCCTGTGCTTCCTGTAGGGCACCAAAAAATCTTTTACCGGAGGTTATGGCCCTTATGATCTTAGTAGAGTTAATTACCCTTACTGTCCTTAAAATTCGCAATGCGTTAAAGATCCTGAAAACCCTCAACGCCGGTACAATTAGAGAAATTATGGTTATCCAGCTATTTTTAATGAACTGCAGCCTGCGCGGTGCAATAATTAGTTTTATTAAAAACTCCAGGATAAACAGGATCCAGATTACAGTAATTAATTTTTCTTCAAGGCCCGTTAATCCCCTCGTTAATTCTACAATAAAAAAGTAGAGCCAGGTAATTGCCAGTAAGAACATTGGAACCTCCAGATGTTCTTCCAGCTTATAAAAAATTCTGTAACGTTTACGGTTTTTGCGCATTCAGGATTTTAGGTTGGAACTTTATAATTGCCTTCTTCTAATTTAGGAAAATTATTCAACTGCAGTTATTGGTAAATATAGACAAGCTGGTTCAGGGCTTTTTCATTTTATTATTATCTTAATAAAAATTAGATAATGAAGAAGAAAATTAATCCTTTTTTACTCGAGGCTGTTAAAGGTGATATTGCAAATCAAAAGAACGTTGAAGCAGTGGTGAACGCTGCAAATGCACAATTAACAACAGGTGGGGGAGTAGCAGGTGCTTTACATTCTGCAGCGGGACCGGGGCTTTATGAAGAATGTCGTCCCCTGGCACCCATAAAACCAGGAGAAGCGGTTATAACTTCAGGATATGATCTTCCTAATAAATTTGTAATTCATTGCCTTGGCCCCGTTTATGGGCGCGATAAACCATCTGAGAAATTGTTGGCCGATTGTTATAAAAATGCATTAAAATTAGCTGAAAAACATAAAATTTCTTCAGTAGCTTTTCCTTCCATTTCCACAGGAGCTTTTGGATATCCCTTTAAAGAAGCATTGCAAATTACTTTCGATACTATTTTAAATGAAATTGAAGAGCTTAAACATGTTCATTATATTAAATTTGTGTTATACAGTGAGCACGACTACAACGGCTATTCAAAAAAAATACAGGATTTGTAGATCCAGCTTCTAAAACTAACTGATGATTAATTTTACAGCTACCTATACTGACCAGTACCAGTTGGCAATGGCCGAAGTTTATTTTAAAAACGGCCAGAAAGATCAAACTGCTGTATTCGATTACTATTTCCGGAAATTACCATTTGATGGAGGCTATGCTATTTTTGCGGGACTGGAGGATTTAATACAAACTATTGTAAACCTCAAATTTTCTGATGAGGATTTGAAATATCTCCGCGAGCAGGATTTTGATGAAGATTTTCTTAAATATTTAAAAGACTTCCGCTTTACCGGAAATATCTTTTCATCCCGCGAAGGGGACCTGGTTTTTCCAAACAGGCCTGTGTTGCAGGTGGAAGCTAATATAATAGAAGCCCAAATAATTGAAACAATTCTGCTGAATCTTCTCAACTTCCAAACTTTAATTGCTACTAAAGCAAGCAGGATAAGACTGGTGGCAGGAGAAAGAAAGCTTTTTGATTTTGGTTTGCGGCGTGCACAGGGCCCGGGTAGTTATTACGCAAGCAGGGCAGCAATTATTGGAGGATTTGACGGCACAAGTAATGTAGTGGCAGGAAAAGAATTCAATATTCCGGTTTCAGGAACCATGGCTCACTCTTTTATTCAAAGTTATGATAGTGAAATAGAAGCTTTTCGGGCTTTTGCCAAAGGAAGGCCCACTAACTGTGTTTTATTAATAGATACCTATAATACTCTGGAGTCGGGGCTTCCAAATGCAATTACCGTAGGTAAAGAAATGGAGCAGGGGGGGCAAAAACTGGCAGGAATACGGCTGGATAGTGGAGATTTGGCATATTTTGCGAGGGAGAGCAGGAAGAGGCTTGATGAAGCCGGACTTGGTTACGTGAAAATTGCGGCTTCCAATCAGCTGGATGAATACGTTATAAAAAGTTTACTGGAGCAAAAAGCACCAATCGATGTTTTTGGGGTGGGTACAAATCTGGTGACAGGAAGTCCAGATGCTGCATTGGATGGTGTATATAAACTTTCGGTTTCTAATGGAAAACCTAGGCTTAAGATTTCTGAAAGCTTATCTAAAGTCACAATCCCACATAAAAAACAGGTTCATAGGATCAGTTACAAAACAGGAGGATTGGTGGGGGCCGAAATGGTCACTTTACGCGATGAAGAAGGAGCTTCGAGAATGTACGATCCTGTAGATCCTATAAAATCTATGAATCTGCGTGATTATACCTTTCAACCCCTTCTGGAAACTGTGGTTGAAAATGGAAAAATTATAATTGATCTCCGCAGCGTATGGGATATAGCCGAATTTGCAAAACAACAACTTTTCAGACTTCCTCCCGAGTACAAGAGATTTGACAATCCGCATATATACAAGATCGGGATTAGTGGAAAGCTTAAAAAAGAGCGTGAAAAATTACTTCTGAAATATAAAGGCAACGATAATGAAGACACTGATAGTTATTGATATTCAAAATGATTTCATTCCCGGTGGATCATTGGCAGTACCGGGTGGAGACGAAATTGTTGCACTCATTAATGGTTTACAGGAAAAATTTGACCTTGTAATAGCCACACAGGACTGGCATCCTGAAAATCATGCAAGTTTTGCAGCAAATCATTCAGGTAAAAAGGAATTTGAGATTATACAACTAAATGGGTTAGATCAGGTTCTTTGGCCGGTGCATTGTGTTCAGAATAGTAGAGGTGCAGAATTTCATCCCGAACTGAAAACTAAGAAATTTGAAACTATTTTTAGAAAGGGAACTAATCCCAAATTAGATAGTTACAGTGGCTTCTATGATAACGCTCATCTTAAATCCACAGGTCTTTCAGGATATCTCAAAGAAAAAGGTGCTGGAGATCTTTATTTTTGCGGACTTGCGGCAGAATACTGCGTTTACTTTTCTATAGTAGATGCACTTCAGGAAAATTTCAATGCTTTTTTAATAGAAGATGCTACAAGAGCTTTAGATAATAAAGCCTTTGAAAAAGCGAAACAAAATATTTTACAAAAGGGAGGAAAAATTATTACCTCCGGAGACCTATAAATCTCCGGAAGTAATTAAAATATTTCTTTAAAAGCCGATATCAGTTTTTCAACTTCCTCTAAAGTATTATAATGAACAAGACTTACCCTTACAACACCATTGTGCTTTTCAAGATCAAGGTCGTGCACTAATTTTTTAGCATAAAAATCACCAAATCTTATTCCTATCCTATGGGGATCTACCTTTTTTACTATTTCGTCACTTTTAAGGCTCTTATGGACAAAAGAAATAGTTGGCACACGTTCAGTAGTTTTGGAAGAAGTACTACCAATAATTTTTATTCCCTCTATGGAATTTAAATAGTTGAGAAGTTTTTCTGAAAGTTTCTCCTCCTGAGATGCTACTAATTCAAAACTCCGGGTAATTTTTTCAGTTGCTGAGGTTGCTTTTTCTTCTTCAGAATTTTCCTCGTAATGATGATCGTAAAGATTCACAAAGTACTCGGGAATTCCCTGTAGTCCATAAGTGAGCTCAAAGTTGTAATTGCCCGGCTGAAATTTATAGGGCACATCTTCAGGCTTGAAAAAATAATGGTTTATCCCCTTCATTTTTGTTAGCAAATCCAATTTCCCGTACATCACAGCAAGGTGGGGGCCATAGAGCTTATACCAGCTGAAGGTGTAAAAATCCACATCAAGATCCTGCACATCAACTTTTCTATGAGGGGCATAGGCTACTGCGTCTACACATATTAAAGCTCCGGCAACGTGAACCGCACTGGCAATTTCTTTAATATTATTGATCGTCCCCAGAAGATTGGATGTATGTGTAACAGCAACCAGTTTGGTGCGGGTAGAAAGCAGCATTTTCATATCGTTGATCTTCAGCTGAAAATCATCGGGATTAACTTTCCAGATTTTGATTACAATTCCTTTCTTCTCAAGATCTGTCCAGCAGGAAACATTGGCTTCGTGATCGCTGTTGGTAACAATAACTTCATCTCCCTCTTCCCATTGTTCGCTAATGCTTATGCTTAAGATCCTGAGGAGCATTGAGGTTGATGGACCAATGACGACCTCCTTTTCTTTTCCGGCATTAATGAATTTTGCAACTTTTGAAGTGGCAGCGGCTAGTTTTTCACCTGCTTTAGCCGATACTTCATAAGAAGCACCTAGCTGCACGTTATAATTTTTATAGTATTCGCTAATGTAATCTATTGTGGTACCAACAATTTGGGAACCACCCGCATTATCCATAAAAATAAAATCCTTTTCAAGAGCCGGGAACCGGCTCCTCACATACTTAACATCTAATTCCTTCATTGTATCTTTTCTCTGTTATTTTTCTGTTTTGATTCCGGGTAAATTTACCGGCTTATCGGTTTCCCATTCAAACTTAGGGGCAGGCTTTGCTTTAGGATGAATTTCATCAAGAGTTGCAGCATCATAGATAACCCCGTCTTTTATTACCCATTTTACAGTATTGCTATTTCTTATATTTTCTAAAGGATTTTTATCAAGAATCACAAGATCGGCCAATTTTCCTGCCTCTATACTTCCCAGGTCTTTATCTAATCCCAAACTTGTAGCTCCTAATATTGTTGCAGCCTTTAAAGCATCATGATTTTTCATTCCGCCACTTTGCACTGTCCATAATTCCCAATGATATCCCAGCCCCTGAAGCTGACCGTGGCTTCCCACACCAACCAAACCGCCTTCCTCAAGTACTTCCTTCATCATTTCGGCATGTTTTTTAAATACGTGCTCCTCTTCCATAAACCAGGCTCCTCTTCTTCTTGATTTTCCTGCTAACTCCTCATATGGAGTAAATCTTTGCAGTTTGGGATCGCTGTAAGGTTGTTCTGTAGCATAATAGAATTCCTCTGCCCAGGGCCCTCCGTAAGAAACCAACAAAGTTGGAGTAACAGCCATTTTAGCATCGGCTGTGGTTTTTATCACATCCTTGTAAAGTGGATAAATTGGCAGTGAATGTTCGTGTCCCGGGTAACCATCCAGCAACTGGGTCATATTCAGTTTGAAATCCAGTCCACCTTCAGTAGTAGGCATCAGCTCCAGTTCTTTTGCAGCCATTATTACCCACTGGCGCATTTGCCGATTTCCTACCAGATACATTTTAATAGACTTTGTGTCATAATATTCGCTGTACTGTTTTAACACCTTTTTCGTGTGCTCAAGATCTTTTAGTTTGTATGCCCAATATCCTACTCCGGGTCCTGTGCTGTATATTCTGGGCCCTGTTAACATTCCCGCATCAATCATATCTGCATAGGTTAAAACATCTGTAGTTCCTGTTTGTGGATCTCTTGTAGTGGTAACACCGTAAGCAAGGTTAGCAGCGTAAATCCAAACCTGGTTCTTATGGATTTGCCAGTTTGGCCACATATGAGCGTGAGTATCTATTAAGCCCGGGATGACTGTTTTTCCTTTGGCATCAATTTCTTTGGCTCCCCCCGGTATTTTCAAAGTTCCGGCAGGCCCTACTGCGGCAATCCTGTTATTTTCAATAAGGATGTCTCCATTTTCGATAACCTCATCATCCTTCATCGTAATAATTCGGGCTCCTCTTATTACTGCTGTTCCTTGTGGAATAAATCTTTTGTAGGTAAGATCAATCTTATATTCATTTGCAGTAAATTCTTTTTCATCCTCTTTTTCTTTCTTCTCCTTTTCAGCAGCAGCTTTTTTCTCCTCCTCTGTCATTTTCTTTTTAGCCTCTTCCTTCGCTTTTTTAGCGGCAGCTACGCTGTCATTAAAAACCTTTGCTTCAGCAAGATCATATACGAAATGGCTGGAACCTAAAGACCAATGCACCTTTCTACTATCTTCTCCCCACGCAGGAAATTCTCCTCCAATTTCTGTTAACTGTTCAGCAGGGAAAGAAGCTTTATCCACATTTGCTACAGAAATTTCTGCAGCTTGTCCATACCGTGGGATCACTACCGTATAAATATCATTATTGATTTTGGCCAATGCTCTTGTGCCATCGGGAGATATTCTTAATTCTGAAGGTTTTGAGGCTTTATCATTATCTTCTCTAAAATCATCTTCTTCGTGTAGAACGTGATGATCTGCCACAGAGGATCCAAAAGGAGTAATACCTTTTACCTTAAGATGAGTTTTCTCATCGGTTCCGTCCCATCTTATAGAGATAAGTTCCTCCTCTTTATTTAAATAAATCCTGTCATCTACTTTTGTGAAATGTGGCAGGATCCTTCCTTTAGATTTTTCAATTACTGTCACAGGTCCTCCTGTAGCAGGAATCCACGCAAGATCTTCCCTGTTCCTGGAACTAAAACCACCTGTTGAGTTTTCATAATCCTGTGCCGAACCGCGGGTAAAGGCAATTCTGTTTTGTTTGTAGGAATAAGCAGGATTCGTATAAACAGCAGTTTCGGTTGTTAATTTCTTAAGATTTTTTCCGTTAGGATTTATCGAATATAAGTGTCCACCTTCGCTCTCCCATGTTGTAAAAACTATATTCTTTCCATCGGGCGACCAGGAAGGATGTGCTTCTGTAAAATTATGATTGGTCATACGCTGAGGTTTACCATTTGGGAAATCCATAACGTAAAGCCGGTTTAACGCAGTGAAAGCAAGTTTTGAACCATCAGGCGAAGGCACTGCATCTCTTATTTGGGTTACCTGTGCTGTAGGGGTATCTTCTATAGGATACTGAAAATATAATCTCGGTCCAAGGTCGAGATCAAGGTCCACTTCGAAAGGAATTTCAGTTGCTTTTTTATCTTTTATGGAGATCTTATGGATTTTTCCTCCATAAAAAGCCACCAGATTCTGACTGTCGGGAGTAAAGGACATTGCCGGTAGCACTCCTAATGTTGCAATAGATTCCTGATCGTCCCTTTGTATAGGATATGCCAACCACTCTTCTTTTCCACTGGAAAGTTCCCGAAGTACAAGACCTGTTTCGTCTTCGAACCTGCTTCCGTAAACCAAATATTTTCCATCAGGGGAAACAACAGGAGTAAAGGCAGATCCATATCTTCCGGTTACCACAGCCATATCACCATTTTCCATATTATAAGTTCCCAATTGATATTGAGGCAGCTGTGCATTATAGTTCCAGCCACCTGTTCTTCTGGAGAAATAGATCATCTTCCCATCTGCACTAAATGCAGGATCTATAGTTTTAAGATTTTCAGGAGTTTTAATTAACTGTGCCCCGCCACCGCCATCTTTATGATAAAGATGGAGTTTTATATTTCTTCTTCCCCTGGCACCAACTATATATTCTCCATCTGGAGACCAGTCTGCCGAAAAATAATTCTGATTATTATCTTCAGTAATTTGCTTCATTTCCTTAGTAGCAAGATCCATCGTCCAGATGTTATCCGATCCGCTTTTATCGGAAAGGAAAACTAGAGATTTTCCATTAGGACTGTATTTTGGATGCACATCATAAGCCATTCCTTCGGTAATTCTTTCAGCTTTACCACCGGTAATTGGCATGCGGTAGATATCTCCCATCATATCAAAAACGATGTTTTTTCCATCAGGACTAACATCCAGTGAAATCCAGGTTCCCTCCTTAGTATTAAAGGAAATTGAACGCTCTGGTTTGAGAGGAAGTTCTTTTGTTTGAGTAGTATCGGGTTTGGTAATACTATCCTGGGCATTTGTGAAAAAGCTGCATAAGGATAAAGCGGTTACAGCTAAAACTTTAGATAATTTCATAGGAAAATTAATTGTGGAAAATTCACAGCAATATAAATAAAATATACCTTTTCCTGATATACATAAATGCAGGAATTTTTAGGTGTAAAAGAGTCAGATACGTTAAGAATTTAATGATATATTTGAGAATCTAATAAAAAATATAAAACAGGTTTTATGAAAAGTAAATTAAAAATGTTATTTACGTTAATGTTTTTAAGCACTTCAATCCTTTTTGCGCAGCAACAGGATGTAGTTGTTAAAAACATTATAGAAGAGGCAAATAACAATTCCCAGCTGGAAAAATTAGGACATGAGCTTATGGACGTGGTTGGACCACGTCTTGTTGGAACACCCGAAATGAAAAAAGCACATGATTGGGCAGTAAACAAATACCAGGATTGGGGAATTAAAGCTGAAAACCAGCAATGGGGAGAATGGAGAGGATGGCAAAGAGGAATTACTCATATTGATATGATTGAACCACGCGTGAGGTCCCTATCAGGAATGCAGCTTGCATGGAGTCCCTCAACAGGAAAAAATCCAGTGGTTGCTGAAGTAGTAATACTTCCGGAAGCTACAGATTCTGCTGCTTTCGCAAAAATGCTTCCGCAGGTAAAAGGAAAACTGGTGATGATCTCTATGCCACAACCCACCGGAAGACCAGATTATAACTGGGAAGAATATGCAACGAAGGAGTCGTTTGAAAAAATGAAAAAGGAAAGAGAAGAGCTGTCGCAACAATGGAGAACAAGAATTGGTAACACCGGGTACAGCAACAGGGAATTACCTGCCGCTTTGGAAAAAGCAGGTGCAGCCGGAATTATTTCTTCAAACTGGTCAAGAGCTTTTGGTGCCAATAAGATCTTTTCTGCCTCTACAAAAAAAATACCAACTGTTGATCTTTCTCTTGAGGACTACGGAATGGTATACAGATTAGCAGAAAGCGGGAATAAACCGAAATTAAGAATAGTTGCAGAATCCAAAGAACTTGGAAATGTACCTGTATTTAATACCATTGCTACAATTCCCGGAACTGAAAAGCCAAATGAGTATGTAATCCTCTCTGCACATTTTGATTCCTGGGATGGCGCCACAGGTGCTACAGATAATGGTACAGGTACTTTGGTAATGATGGAAGCAATGAGATTATTAAAAGAACATTATCCTAATCCAAAAAGAACCATTATCGCAGGACATTGGGGAAGCGAAGAGCAGGGATTAAACGGTTCCCGTGCTTTTGTAAAAGATAATCCAGAAATAGTGGACAATCTTCAGGCATTATTCAACCAGGATAATGGTACCGGAAGAGTCGTAAACCTTTCAGGAAACGGATTTTTACACGCTTACGATTATTTAGGAAGATGGTTACAGGCAGTGCCAGACAGTATTTCCAATCAAATTGAAACTAATTTTCCTGGAACCCCGGGCCGTGGAGGATCAGATTATGCCTCTTTTGTAGCAGCGGGAGCTCCGGCATTTAACCTTAGTTCTTTAAACTGGTCTTATTTCGATTATACCTGGCATACAAACCTGGATACTTACGATAAAATTGTCTTTGATGATGTGAGAAGCAATGCAATTTTGACGGCAATTTTAGCTTACAAAGCAAGTGAGGATCCTGAAAAAACCTCAAGAGAAAAAATTAATTTACCGGTGAGCTCAAGAACCGGAGAACAAATGACGTGGCCTGAGCCAAGAGACGCTACCCGAAAAGGTGGAATTGATTAAGATAAAAGCAGTTTGATTTATAAAAAAAATCCGTGAAGATGATTCACGGATTTTTTTTATTTATAGTTTTTAATCTTAAAGATCTGCACCTACAGGAACAGCACAATTATGTCCCGGCTGTCCATGGGGTGGATTTTTTAAAGGTTTCGCATCACTGTTCACACGTACAGGAGAAACTCCAGGTGTAATGGTGCTGGCGCCCTCAGGAGTTGGCGTTCCTGCCGCCTGGGTAAGATCTGCTCCCACAGGTATATCACATCGGTGTCCCGGTTGTCCATGTGCAGGATTTACGGTAATATTATTATCAGCTGCCGTCGTAGTGCTGGTGGTAGCAGTTTGCGGACCGGCAGGAGTTTCTTTAGACTCGTCCTTACACGAGTAGACAGAAAGTACTCCAATAGTAAGTAAGGCGAGAGTTAGTTTTTTCATTTTCATAATTAGAAATTTTCTTGTAACAGAATGCTAATGTAGCGATTACAAATTTTTCTGCATTAATTAATAATTCTATTTAGCTCTTCTTCAGAAACATTTAACAATCCTGAAGCCGGTAAACGGGTAGTCATAGTTCTCCAGTTATCATCTTTTTTAAAGATTTCTTTAAAAATAGGAAGGGCTTCTGGTAATCTTCCGCTGTTTGCAAGAGCTACTGCTTTCCAGTATCTCATTTCAAGATTATCAGGAAAAAGTTTTTCTGCTTTGCCATATTGTTTCAATGCCTCATCAACATCTTCTTCTTCCATGGCAACATCCCCTTTATTCATAAATTCATAAGCCCTGGCGACACTTAACAGCCGCTCCAGTTCAACTAAAGGGTCTTTGTGATCATCTACCCTTAAATCAATTTTTTTATCCTCCCATACGTTTTTTACTTTATCGGGGCCTACAACCAATAAAGCTGCAGATTGCTTCCCTCTAATATCTCCACCTGCAGCTTCTGCAGCCTGTAATACCTTTACCACCCTTTCTGCCAATGGCAGATTAGAATTTTCCTTAAAGGCTTGTTTCATAGCAGGTACCACATCATCGTTTAGCATCATATTTGCCTGAACAGAAAAATTTTCTCCCACGTGGTGCATTGCAGATTCTACACACTTTTCACCTGTATGAGCTGCTGCATTTCCTTTTGCATCAAGAAAAGCCACTTGCCGGTAAGCTTTACCTTCGTCTTTTGCTATTAATTCCTTTAAAGCTGCCGAAGCAGATTTTCCATTTTTCATAAGCTCAAGTCCCAGAGGCCCATAAGCCGGATTCACAAAAGATTGTGTTGCAACAACTCCTACCCCCGATTCTCCCCAGGAAACTAAAGATCCTACCGAAAACCAATGGCTTTGAACGCCAACAGCCATTTCACCGGTAATTGAATCCCTTGCGACAATAGAATACGTATGGGCGAAAGCATCACCGCTAATTTCCGGGATTTGGCCAAAATTGGGTTGTGATATCATTACACCTAAAATTAAAAATATGATTTTCTTCATTGTTTAAATCTTGATAAGTAAATATATAAAAGCAGGTAGTAATTATAAAGTATGATGCAAACTTAACTGAAGTTGATCTTTGCTGTAAGAATTTAATGTTTGCACCATATAGCCCAATTGAAATCGTAAGGCATCGGTTAAGCCAAATCCAACTCCCGAATAAAACCTGTTTCGGTCAAAGATCTCAACTCTTCTGTTATTTCCAATCTCACGTTCCCCATTAATAAAAATCTCGTTATAGAATGCAAGATAAATTGAGTTCTTATCAAGGTTATTCTGATTAAGCGGAATGTTTAAAAAGAGGTTATATCTGAATCTAGTTCTAAAATCCTGATCATCCACCCACCGCTGTTCATACCTGAAACGATGGGTTAAAAGAATTCTGTTACTTACTTTATGAGGGAGTAAGGCTTCCTGATAGATTCTGCTCTCGCCTGAAGTTTCATTGCTGTCTCCATAAACTCCTGTGGAAATATAGGCATAGCCGGCCGTTAATTTTACGTTGGTAGTCTCAGGACTGTAAGTAAATCCTCCTCTTAATAACAATTGTTCAAGATCGCCAATGATATTCCAGTTACGATACTGTACATCTCCCTGGATTCCCCAGCGACTTTCATTAAAGGTTGTATTAAAAAAATACATATACCAGGCTCCTAATTCTTCATCGTCAACCTGGGCTTGGGTAGGAGTAGATAAAAGCAAGGTACAGGTAAGGAAAGCAAAAAAGAAATACTTCATGGTTATCGTTTAAATAATTTTTTTAAAAGTTAAGAAGAATAATAATTTTATAATGCATTTAATTTTTCGTAGAGCGGAAGAAACCTGTTTGCGATTTTTAAAAAGAAAAGGGATTTATTCCTAAAACAATTTTTATTTTTGTGAACCTTTTTTGGCCTCGTAGTTCAATGGATAGAATAGTAGTTTCCTAAACTGTAGATCCAAGTTCGATTCTTGGCGAGGCTACTTGAGCGAGATAGGCCCTGGAGATCATTAGATTTTCAGGGTTTTTACTTTTTAACATTAGGATATCCTAGGTTAAAATAAGAATTTTTCTCATCAAATTTCAATACCAAACCCGTGGGATAAAACCAGTTTTAGTCCCACGTAAAAAACAAGGATGGATGTTAGAATTCCAAGAAATTTAAGATTGAATCTTTTACTGGAGAGATAAGATCCCAATGTTCCGCCAAGAACAACAGCAATGATTAATTGAAGAATGAGTTCATATTTTATTTGAAAAGTTCCCGCTACCTGCAACCCCACCAACCCTGCAAGGGAATTAACCAAAATAAATACAGATGCGAGGGAGGCAATAACTCTAGGATTAGCCCAATTGGCAAGATTTAGAATTGGAGATAAAAAGATACCGCCTCCTATTCCTGAAATTCCGGAAAGAAAACCTACACAACCTCCCAGGAGGAACTTCTTTGAATGTGAAAATTCTTTGGACTTCATTTTCTTCTGAAGAAATTTGAGCATAAGAAATAAGCCGGAGAGGATTAAAGCTGATCCCAATATCAGGAAAAAGATCTGTTGTGAAAGCTTGAGTTGTGCGCCAAAAAAAGCGAGCGGAATACTTGCCAGCATAAAAGGCCAGACCAACTTGAAATTTATTATTCTGTGCTTTATAAACATAATAGTGCCAATGCCCACCACGCAAATGTTCAGCACCAGGGCCATAGAACGAATCTCATAAAAATCGGTTAAGAAAAGGCTCAGGATTGCCAGGTAACTGGAGCCACCTCCAAACCCTACTGAGCTATAAAACAATGCGATAAAGAAAAAGATGATCGGGAGGTATTCTATGGGCATATCAGGTAATTAAATAACATTCTACTGCATCCCCGCTTTTAACTGATGTTTCAGCCTCTAAAAATACCAATGCATTCCCCAGCGCCATTGACAGAATCATGGATGATCCCTGTCCCTCCAGAATGCTTACTTTTCCGTTATAAATTTTGGCTTTTAAAAATGATGGCCGGTCAGATTTGTTTTGATAATTATGTGAAACAGGAATAAAATAACGCTCTAATCCTTTTTTTTCTGAACCACTTAGCTGGAAAAGAAGCGGTAAAACATACATATAAAAACAACTTAGGGAAGATGCAGGATTTCCCGGCAACGCGAACACAAATTGCTTTTCTTTTCTTCCGAAGAAGAGAGGTTTTCCAGGTTTCTGAAAAACTTTGTAGAACAGCTCTTCAACTCCATTTTCCTCCAAAGCTTCTTTTACAAAATCATAATCCCCAACTGAAATTCCTCCTGATAGGATCAGAATATCTGCAGTTTTTAAAGAGTCCCTGATGCCTGATTTTATTGCTTTAAAATCATCTTCGAGCTGTTTTTTGTCCTGAACTTTAAATCCATACTTTTCACAGGCTGAAGCTAAAGTGTAGCTGTTCGCTTCAAAGATCTGCCCTTCCTGTCTTGCATTTCCCGGTGCTACCAATTCATTTCCGGTAGTGATCAGGTTAATAACAGGTTTTTTAAACACCTCAACTTTACCAATTCCCAGGCTCCCCAACATTCCAATTCCTGCGGGCGTAATAGTATAACCTTTTTCAAAAACCAATTGTCCTTTTTCCAATTCTTCTCCTCTTTTCCGGATACTTTGACCATTTTTAGGCTCCTGTTCAAGAAAAAGTAAATTCTCTTTTACCTTTGTTTTCTCCTGCATCATTACTGCAGTAGTATTTTCGGGAACTTTTGCACCGGTAAAAATACGCACTGCTTCTCCCTCTTTTAGTATATACCGTACTACATCACCGGCTGCAACTTCTCCTATAATTGTATACTCTGTAAATATGCCGCACAAAGCATAGCCATCCATTGCCGAATTATCAAAAGAAGGCAGGTCAAAAGGTGCATTTAAATCTTTTGCAAGGGAAAAGTTTAAGCTTTCACTTAAACTACGATATTCTGTCTCCAGGTTTACCTCCTGATCTCGAATGACCTTTAATGCTTCCTCTATAGTTACCATTAACCTCCTATTGAAATCATAGATCTGTTCTTCTCGTAGTGATCAGATTCCATTTTTAAATCCATTCCATCCCTCGAAAATTTCTTGGTCTTAATGGCATTGATGATGATGTTATCCATTGGTTCTTTGTTCCGCAGCGGAGTGAGCAAATCAGTTTCAGAATTGGCAAAAAGGCAGTTCATCATTTTTCCATCGGCAGTAACCCGAATCCGGTTACAGTCTCCGCACAAGGGATTTGTAATAGTACTTACAATTGCAAAGCTCCCTACGTGGTCTTCCACTTTAAAATTAGTGGAAGTACTATGCTTCGGATTTTTTAATTCCTCTATTTTTCCAAACCGGCCTGAGATCACTTCCATAATTTCCTCTTTACCAACTCCCTTGCTCCAGTCCCACTTATTCCCCTTAAAGGGCATAAATTCTATAAATTTTATCGT
>CAZXEY010000021.1:24603-30085 GCA_964639695.1 uncultured Antarcticibacterium sp.
AGAGCTATAAAATCGTTGATCTCATTATCGTTAACTCCTTTTATCAATACGATATTAAGTTTTACCTCCATATCGATGTCCAGGGCCATTTCAATATTCTTCAGGATCCGGTCAAAATAATCCCGTTTGGTGATAAAAACAGATTTAGCTTTATCAAGGGTATCCAGGCTAATATTTATTTTCTGAAGGCCAATTTTCTGAAATAGATCCAGGTATTTGTCAAGTATGATCCCATTGGTTGTGAGCTTTAAAGTAACTCCTAATTTCGACAGTTCTTCAACCAGAAATTCAAAATTCTTCCGCACCAGTGGCTCTCCTCCGGTGAGTCGGATAGTATCCACTCCCAGGTCACGAAATATCCTCGCCAGATCAATGATCTCTTCCAGGGTCATGATATTTGGTTTTTCGATCAATTGAATTCCTTCTTCCGGCATACAATAAAAACACCTAAGATTACATCTGTCTGTAAGGGAAATCCTTAAATACGTATGCGGCCTTCCAAAATTGTCTACTATTCTCTTCTTTTCCTCAATCATGTCTTTTCCCTTCAATTACTTTAAAAACGTGCAGTACATGCGGAAATATGGCGTCCATACATTCTGCTGCCCCTTTTTTAGATCCCGGTAAGGCTAACACCAGCTTTCCCTCCTTTATTCCGGCTATAGATCTGGAAAGCATCGCAAACGGCATTCGTTGCTGGCCAAAACTTCTCATTTGTTCCTCAACCCCCTTCAGCCTGATATCCATTAGAGGCTCTATGGTTTCCGGGGTAACATCCCGGGGCCCAACCCCGGTGCCTCCGGTGAAAATCACCAGGTCTGACCCGGCATTTTCTAAAGCCGAAATGATCTGTTCAGGTTCATCAGGAATAATTTTTATTGCCCCTCGAATTCCCATTCCTTCAAGTTTGGAAATAATGGTTTTTCCCGCTTTATCTTCTCCCCGTCCCTGGGAAATAGTATCTGAACAAACCACCACCAGCGCAGTGAGCGCTTCAGGATTAACCTTAAAAGAAGATTTACCTCCTTTCTTGTGCTGAAGCCGGATCGTTCCTATCTCTATATTTTTATCTATTGGCTTTAGCATATCATACATGGTCAATGCTACTATACTCGCCCCGTGCATTGCTTCCACCTCTACTCCGGTCTTATAGATAGTTTTTACAGTGACCGAGATCTGGATCTCAAGTCCGTTAATTTCGTAATCTATTCCCGTAAATTCTATAGGCAGTGGATGGCAATCGGGTAACAGATCGGGAGTTTTTTTCACTCCCAGTAAACCCGCCGCCTTTGCCATTTCAAATACATTCCCTTTTGGAACCTCATTTCCCTTAAGCCTTCTAATGGTTTCTTCACTGGAAGTTCGTACCACAGCTATAGCGGTTGCTTCTCTAAGGGTGCTTATTTTATTGGTAATATCAACCATCTACTTATTGACTTTCCATTTATGGGTTTTATCTTCGAAAATCTCTTTTCCGAAAATTGGCACTTTGGCCTTTATTTCTTCCACAAAATAATGGCAAGCTTCAATTGCAATCTTCCTGTGTGCTGAAGATGTAAAAACAAAAAGGCATAATTCGCCTGAATTAACCTTGCCCAGACTATGATAAATATGGGCGCAGGTAATATTAAATTTTGAAAATGCAGATTCCCTTATCTCATGAAAAACATTTTCTGCCATTTCTTCATAAGCTGAATATTCTATGGCACTTACCCTTTTACCATCCACTTCATCTGCCCTTATCTGCCCTAAAAAAATACTGTGAGCGCCAATATTGGTTTTCGACTGATGGTTCGCAATTGACTGAGCGATCTTTTCCGGCGGAATTGCCCCCTGAACGAATACTTTCTTTGGTTTTTTATTTTCCATTAATGATGTTTTCTATTCCTCCTTCTACATTCTTTAGATTCTGAAATCCGTATTCTTTCTGAAGCAATTCAACTGCTTTTAAACTTCGAATCCCCGACTGGCAAAAGACATACACTTCCTCGTTCTCAGGAATTTCTTTAAATCGATCCTGTAACTTTCCTAACGGAATTTGGATCATCTTTTCTGAATTTAACTTTGGCTGTTCAAAATCCTCCCGAACATCCAGATAAAACCTCTCCGTATCTTTTAACTCACAATTTAATTTAACCGGAATAATTCCTTTATCCTTTATCTTTTGTATCTCCTCGGGTCTTTTCTGAATGTTTAGAATTTGTTCTGTACCATATACTAAATTCATCAGTTTCAATTTCCCGCACAGCACATTACCAACACCCAATATCATTTTTAATGCTTCGGTCGCCTGAAGTATGCCCAAAATTCCGGGGGTCACTCCCAATACGCCGGTGGTTTCACAACTCACATCCTGCCTCGAGGTCTTCGGAAAAAGACAACGGTAGGAAGGCCCTCCCTGATAATTAAATACCGATAACTGACCTTCATGCTTATAAATGGATGCATAGATCCAGGCTTTCCCTGTTAATATACAGGCATCATTGATGAGGTATTTAGTTTCAAAATTGTCGGTGCCATCGATGATGAGATCGTACTGACTAAAATATCTTTCAGCATTATCAATGGTCAAAGCCTCTTCAATCGCTGTGAGTTCAATTTCCCTGTTCATTCGTTGCAACTTCTCCCTTGAAACTATGGCCTTAGGCTTTCCAATATCCTTTTCATCGTACAAAACCTGCCGGTGTAAATTGGTAATAGAAACTTTATCGTGGTCCATCAATCCTATTTTACCAACCCCGGCTCCTGCCAGATACTGTGCCGCGGGACAACCAAGGCCTCCCACGCCCACTATTAGCACCCTGGCATCACGAAGCTTCTCCTGTCCGGAAGAACCTACCTCATCCAATTTTATTTGTCGGTCGTATCTCATCATCCTCCTGCGAATGGTGGTAAAAATGCCACCTCATCGCCTTCTTTTAATTCCACTTCAGAATTTAAATTTTGGTTTACTGCCACCTGAACAGATTCTGCATCAGGGATCTGGTATGTCGTGATCTGCCGGTTTTTTAATTCTTCGGCAGATATTCCCTGAGCCACCTCCACAGTTTCTTCATTCATTCCAGCGGCTTCAGCAAGCATTCCGAAATATTTTACAGTTATCTTCATGTAATTAAATTTTGTAAAGATCTATGGAGTTCAGCATTGAATTTTGATTATAAGACCCTATTCCCATTTTTTGCGTCCAGCATCATGCTGGTTCATTTTTCTTCCATTCGTTTCAACAATTCTACATCTTCGGGGGTATCGACATCGAATTTTCCACCTTCAAACTTTAGCGTTTCAAATTCAATTTTATTATCTAACAATAGTTTCTTTCCTCCCTGGTCTTTTTTCAATTTTTGTAAATCTGAAAAGGTTTTCTTAGAAAAAATAGCAGGAACTCCAACCTCCCCGGCATATTCTGAAAAGGTTGCCTGTTTTGTGGTATTTAGTTGAATATTTATTAATTCCCGGATCTTTTCTTTAGTTACAAAAGGCTGATCTGATAGCAGAACAAGAACATGGTCCAGCTCATTTTCGAGCTTTAGAGCTTCACAAATTCCTTTGCTGATACTTGTGCCCATTCCATTTTGCCAGTTTTCATTGATCACAACTTTGAAATTCCTGGTATCAATTTCCTTTTCAATTTCCTCTGCCTTTGCACCTAAGACTAGAATATTTATGCCTAGGTTTAGAGATTCCGCGATATTGATACTGTGCTGAAGAAGAGGAACTCCTTTGAATTTCACTAACTGTTTCGGATAACCGAGCCGGCTGGAGGATCCGGCAGCCAGAATCAATACTCCTATTTTTTCACCAATTTTCAAATTTGTATCTGTTTAAATTGATTTTCCTTTTTCTCATGAATAGGGGTGGATTTTTCCCTTAAAGATTTTGCAGTCTTTCCGGTCAAGACCGATTGAATTTCAGCTAAAATAGAAAGCCCGATCTCTGCCGGGGTTTCTGCCCCTATTTCAAGGCCTACGGGAGCGTATATTTTATTTAAAATTTCCAGTTTAAGATCAAAACCTTCCTGCTCCAAATCTTTCAGCATCCTTTGGTATTTCTTCAAAGGACCAAGAATGCCTATATAGGGGATAATATTTACTGGTAAAAGCAATTTTAAAACCGCCAGATCATAATTGTAATTATGGCTCATTAGTACAAAACAGCTACGGGAATCCAACTGAATATTCTCCAAAGCCTTTTCCGGTTTGGAAACTATTACTTGACAAGAACTGGTAAAGCGATTCTTATTGGCATGAGTCGGTCGCCCGTCAGTCACTATTACCTCCCAACCCAATAGATCAGCCTGTTGAGCCAAAATTTGAGCGTCATTTCCGGCTCCTATTATATGTAGCTTTACGGGAGGATTATAATTCTGAATAAAAACATTTTTAGTTTCCTCTCCCAATAAATATTCGGCGAATTGAGGTTTGTCATTACTCAAAGTAAGGCGGGCCTGTTCCAGGATTTGATTGAATAATTCCTCTTCCGGTCTTCTTCCGGTAATTTCTGAATCTGAAGAAACAATTAATATTGTTCCCGGCTGCTCTATGGTTTTATTGAGATTGAACTGAACTACTATTGCGAAAGGACTATTTTTCTCAATGACAATTTTCAGCAATTCACAGGGATTAAGTGCATCCTGAAAATCCAGCGGTTCAAATAAAACCTGAATGATTCCATTGCAACCTAGTTGGGCACCTATTACGGCATCATCTTCATCGCTGGTATCATAAGTTACCAGTTTATTATTTTGCTGGTAAAAAGCGTAAAGTGCTTTCCTTAAAGCATCCCCCTCCAGACAGCCTCCACTAATTGCTCCGGTGATATTTCCGCACTCATCGATCAACATTCTTGCACCGGCCCTTCTATATGAGGAACCTTCTACATGAACCACGGTGGCCAAAACGCTTCCGGTCCCTGCCATTTTCAGTTTTTCATATTGAGCAATAATAGCATCCAGTTCTCTCATACCATTTCCTTCTTCAGAAGATGCATTGTGTTTGTTATTTCACTAACCGCAAATTCAATATCCTCCAGTGTTGTACTTCTACCCAAACTAATTCTGAAAGATGATAGCGCCAGTTCCTCTTCTAATCCCATTGCCTGCAGCACGTGTGAAGCCTGAAAAGTATTTGAAGTACAAGCCGATCCACGCGAAATTGCGAGTCGGTTGAGTTTTCTCAGAAGATTTGTTCCAACTATATTTTCAAATGAAATATTGGTTGTGTTGGGCAGTCGTTCACAATTTTCAGAGTTAATAACTGCACCATCAATTTTTTTCAGTTTGCTTTCCAGTTTCTTTTTAAGCTGAAGCAATCTGGCTGATTCTTCTGCCATTTCAGAAAAAGCTATTTCCGCAGCTTTACCAAAACCTACTATTCCCGGAACATTTAAAGTGCCTGGCCGCATTCCTTTTTCCTGCCCTCCGCCGAAAAAATAGGGGTCAACTTCGACTTTATTTTTTTTATTGTTGTAAAGAGCTCCAACACCT
>CAZXEY010000022.1:0-29783 GCA_964639695.1 uncultured Antarcticibacterium sp.
CTTTCTACAATCTCCTGAACTTCCTGTGGAGGCGGTTTAGTAAAAATATTGACCACTAAAGCCACGGCAAAATTGGCAAGCATAGCTATGGTTCCAAAACCTTCAGGGGAAATCCCAAACCACCACTGCGATTGTAATCCCGGCACAGACTCCATTCCGCCGTCAATAATTCCGAACTTAAATTTCAGAATATAGAATAACATCAACGATAGCCCTACGATCATACCGGCAATCGCCCCTTCCTTATTCATTTTTTTATAAAAAATCCCGAGAATAATTGCAGGGAAAAAAGAAGCTGCTGCCAGGCCAAATGCCAGCGCAACCACCGCCGCTACAAATCCCGGCGGATTTATACCGAAATAACCGGCAACAACTACAGCAACAGCTGCAGAAATACGTGCTGCCCATAATTCTCCTTTTTCAGAAATATCGGGCTTGATCATCTTTTTTATAAGATCATGGGAGACAGAAGAAGATATTACCAGTAAAAGGCCCGCGGCTGTGGAAAGTGCGGCCGCAAGAGCTCCCGCTGCCAACAGTGCGATTACCCAGTTTGGCAGATCGGCAATTTCAGGATTGTCAAGAACCATGATATCCTGATCAATTATGAGTTCATTGGTTTCGGCATCACCAACATACTGGATTTTACCATCGCTGTTTTTATCGGTGAAAGTAATAAGTCCTATACTTTCCCATTTAGAGAACCATTCCGGCATTCCAGCATACTCCTGTTCACTTACCGTGTTCAGTAAATTTGCACGGGCAAATACTGCCACTGCCGGCGAGGTTGTATACAAGATAGCAATAAACAGCAGGGCGAGTCCGGCAGATTTTCTCGCGTCTTTCACCCGCTTCACAGTAAAAAACCTGATGATCACGTGTGGCAATCCCGCTGTTCCAACCATTAAAGCAAGGGTGATTGCAAAGACATCCAAAGTAGACTTTTTTCCTTCGGTATATTCAGCAAAACCGAGCTCAGCATTTAACGAATTCAGCTTTTCTAAGAGATAAGTACCGGACCCATCAGCTAAAGTTCCTCCCATTCCCAATTGCGGAACAGGATTTCCCGTCATTTGAATTGAAATGAAGATTGCCGGTACCATAAAAGCAAAGATCAGGACACAATACTGTGCCACCTGGGTATAGGTAATTCCTTTCATTCCTCCCAGCACGGCGTAAAAAAGTACTATTACCATTCCTATAATTACACCTGTATTAATATCTACCTCGAGGAATTTGGAAAAAACGACCCCTACCCCACGCATTTGTCCTGCGACATAAGTGAAGGAAACAATAAGGGCGCAAATGACCGCCACAATCCTTGCGGTTTTGGAATAGTACCTGTCGCCAATAAAATCGGGAACCGTAAATTTCCCGAACTTCCTTAAATAGGGAGCGAGCAACAATGCCAACAGCACATAGCCGCCTGTCCAGCCCATTAAATAAACTGAGCCATCATAGCCCATAAATGAAATTAAACCAGCCATAGAAATAAAGGAGGCAGCACTCATCCAGTCGGCCGCAGTTGCCATACCATTGGCAATTGGTGAAACTCCACCTCCCGCAATATAAAAGTCTGATGTGGAACCGGCCCTGGACCAAATTGCAATTCCTATATAAAGAGCGAAAGTAAGGCCTACCAGTAAAAATGTCCAGGTTTGTAAATCCATTGAGGGGGTTTTAATATTTTAGAAGTGGTTTATTTATCATAGCCGTACTTCGCATCCAACCTGTTCATTAAGCGCACGTATATAAATATCAGAATAACAAACACGTAGATCGATCCTTGCTGGGCAAACCAGAATCCCAGGGGAAAGCCTGCCAGGAAGAAATTATCGAGAAAGTCCTTAAAAAGAATTCCAGCACCATAAGAAACCAGGAACCAGATACTTAAAAGAATTAGCAAATACCGCAAATTTTCCTTCCAGTATGCGGTTGCTTTTTTTTGATTATCCATAAAATGAATTAGAGGAAACGAAGATCTGTTGCCAAACCTGCAGTTTCCCCTAATTTATAAATTATGAAGAATTATCCTGAAGAAAATTATTAAAAAGTAGAAAAATCTATTGTTCAGGCAGTGAACAGCTAATTAATTCTTATTGGTCTTTTGTTACTTTAATATAATCCACATAAAACTTCTTCGGGAAAATTGAATCATCCACTTCGGGCCCTCCAAAATTTCCGCCAACCGCCATATTAATCAGGATGTAAAACGGGTGCCGAAAAGGATAATATTCTTCATCATATACTTCAGGAGTAAAAGTATATACGTGCTTCCCGTCAATATAATAGGTAATAGTATCTTTTGTCCAAACTGTTTTATAGGTGTGGTATCCTTCTTCTATATCTTCAATAATTGTTTTTTGGGAATAGGCACTATCCCCGTGACCCGAGGGAGTGTGTAGGGTGGAATAAATAGTATTAGGTTCCCTGCCCACGTATTCCATCAAATCAATTTCCCCTGACGCGGGCCAGCCAACTTCACTTATGTTGGTGCCAAGCATCCAAACTGCTGGCCAAATGCCGTGACCTTCAGGAAGTTTCAACCTGGTTTCTATGGTACCATACTGGAATTCTACATTATTTCTGGTATTAACTTTTCCGGAGAAATAATTATCTCCCTGTTTTACCGCCTCAATTACCAGCTTCCCATCTTCTACCGTTACAAATTTCCTGTCATAAACCTGTCTTTCATTATTTCCCCAGCCGCAAAGATTTGGGCAACCGTCACCTTCTTCATAGTTCCAGTATTGCAAATTCAACTCTTCTCCATCAAAATTATCTTCGAAGACCACCTGGGAATTAACCGAACAGGAAACCGCAAGAGCAGCAAAACCTGTAAAAATAAAATTTCTCATAGACTAGCGTAGGGTAAAGGATATTTTCTGAAGGTCCCGGGAATTTGGTCCAATTAAAACTTCAAAATCTCCCGATTCTGATTCCCATTTTCTGTTAGCAGTATAAAACTGAAGCATTTCTTCAGTTATAGTAAATTCAACATTTTTTGTTTCCCCCGGCTGCAGGGAAATCATTTTAAAAGCCTTTAATTCTTTTACCGGCCTGGTGGAACTCGCAACAAGATCTCTCAGGTAAAGCTGAACCACTTCTTTACCGGCGATTTTCCCGGTGTTTGTTACCGGCAGGCTTACTTTTAGTTCATCATCTTTAGACATTACTGCGGAAGATACTTTTAAATCCCCATGATTGAAGGTTGTATAACTAAGCCCGAAGCCAAAAGGATATAACGCATCTCTTTCAGAATCGGAATAAGCTGAATACGTCACGTGTTCTGCGCTATAAGGCCGTCCGGTATTTTTCTGATTATAATATAAAGGTTCCTGTCCAACAGCACGGGGAAAGGAAACAGGCAATTTCCCGGAAGGATTGTATTTTCCAAAAAGTACATCTGCAATGGCATTTCCACTTTCGGTGCCCAGCTGCCAGGCCTCAACTATGGCCGGTACATTTTCTGCAGCCCAGGAAATTTCCAGAGGTCTGCCGTTAATCAGGACCAAAACGATGCTTTTATTAACTTTCTGAATTCTCTCCAGTAATTCCTGCTGTACCCCAGCAAGGCCAATATTCACCTGACTTCTACCCTCGCCTGTTTGGAATGCGTCTTCACCTAAAGCAAGCACAACAACATCGGCTTCTTTTGCAAGTTTAACCGCTTCAGCAAAACCTGAGGTGTCTGTTGTATTTATTTTTAGCGGCATCAGGAAACTTCGTTCGCCCATTCCAAGATCAGCACCTTTAGCAAAGGAAATGTTTGTACCGGTACCTGCTGCATTTTTTATTCCTTCCAGAACGGAAACTGCAGAATTTGCTTCTCCCTGTGCCCGCCAGTTGCCAATAGGTGTATCTTTATCACCTGCCAAAGGACCTATCACTGCTATCTTTTTAACTGTAGGTTTTAAAGGTAAAAGTGAGCCTTCGTTTTTTAGCAGAACAATTGACTTTCTGGCTATATCCCGCGCCTCTTTTCTATGAGCCTCATAAGGTACAGTTTTAGCGAATTCAGGATTTGAGTACCTGTATGGATCATCAAATAGTCCCAGCTTAAATTTTACCCGTAGAATTCTTTTTACAGAATCATCAATTAAGACTTGTTCTACTTTTCCTTCTTTAACCAGGGACACAAGATTGGCTTCATAGGCACCACCTTCCATATCCATATCACTGCCTGCTTTAAGAGCAATTTCTGCAGCATGGTTAAGATCTTTAGCAAAACCGTGAGGCACCATTTCGGCAATTGAACCCCAGTCTGAAACTACAAATCCATTCCAGTCCCATTCCTGCTTAAGAATATCCCTTTGCAGGACCTTATGGCCAGTTGCCGGAGTCCCGTCAATATCATTAAAGGAATTCATAAAGGTGGCAACACCAGCATCGGCTGCTGCTTTAAAAGGAGGCAGAATGGTGTTATGAAGTTCATTTTCACCTACGTGCACAGTATTATAATCTCTTCCGGCTTCGGCAAATCCATAACCGGCAAAATGTTTTGCAGTGGCAGCAATAGTTTGGGGAGCTGCAAGATCATTCCCCTGATACCCTTTAATTTTTGCAACTGCAACTTGCGAGGTAAGGTAAGGGTCTTCTCCACTACCTTCCATAATTCTTCCCCAGCGGGCGTCCCTGGAAATATCTATCATAGGAGAAAAAGTCCAGTTAATGCCCTCTGCCACAGATTCTACAGCGGCAATTCGCGCCGATTCTTCCATTGCTTCCAAATCCCAACTGGCAGTTTCTCCAAGGGGCACAGGAAATATGGTTTTATAACCGTGAATAACATCGTATCCAAATATGAGAGGGATCCTGAGCCGGGAATTTTCCATTACCAGCTTTTGAGCTTCCCCGGTAGCTTCAGCAGAAAGTACATTAAGCATAGATCCTACTAATCCTTTCCTGAGATTTTCCTCCTTCTGCTTATTTCCCACACCCGATGCAGGGCCAGTTAAATCCCAGCTACCGTTATACTGCACCAGCTGCCCTACTTTTTCTTCTAACGTCATTAGTGACAGTACCGAATCTACCTTCTCTTCAACACGTTCTACGGAACTGGATATTTTTCCCGATTGCGCCAATGAGAGATTTATTCCAAAGAAAAAAACGATCAGGATTTTTCTGAAATTTTTCATTTTAGTGAATTAAAATTCCGGAGGAAACAATTCCCCCGGAGATTTTTTATCTAAAAAATTCTATTGATATACTCTTATATAATCCACTAACATTGAAGATTCATCGAAGTTAGGATCTACATTTCCACCAAGATTTCCTCCCATGGCAATATTCAGGATTAGAAAAAATTCCTGATTAAAAGGGGAGGTTGGCGAATTTGCGTAGGTATGGAATACTTCACCATCTACAAGAAATACAATTCTCTCGGGAGTCCATTCCATTGTGTAAATATGAAATTCGGAACTTGGATCTTCAATTTCAATTTCACCTCCATCTGCATTACCACCAGATCTTCCGGGGTAATGAAGAGTGCCAAGTATAGTATTAGGATCTCTTCCTACAAATTCCATAATATCAATTTCCCCGCTGGCAGGCCATCCCACCTCAGCAAAATTTGATCCCAGCATCCAGATGGCTGCCCATGTTCCTACTCCTTCGGGAAGTTTAGCACGAACTTCTACTCTTCCATATTTAAATTCGAAATTATCTTCTGTAGTAATTCTCGATGAGGAATAAGCAGATCCATTTGTTGGTTCTGCTTTTGCAGTTATTACAAGATTTCCATCAACTATTTCAGCATTATCATCGGTATAATACTGCAATTCATTATTACCCCAGCCGTTGGAACCCGTACCAATTTCGTAATTCCAGATATCAGGATTTAATGCTCCTGCAGTATTAAAATCCTGTTCCCAAAGCAGGTCGTCATAAATAGATTCAAATTCTTCCGGCTCCTCACTACCCTGGGCAGTTGTTAATTTTAAATACCAGGCAAGAGAGGGTTCACTGCCCATAATTGCTCTAACGTGCATATAATTTGGAGTGATCTCCAAAATTTCATAGGAACTTGCACCAATGTAGTAGCTAAGGAAACCACCATCTGTAATATTAATAACCGTTCCTGTTGTTTCAGCTTCCGGCATTCCTGATGTAGAAGGAGAAAGGGAAACCCTCATGGGCCCTGACGGAGTGTAATTCAAACATTGATCTTCAGATCCCGAACCACCAAATTGTGCACCATAGGCCGCATTAAAGAAGGTTTGGCCCATGTTATCATAGTTGTAAATAATATCATCCCCCTGCAGAGTAAAGGTCATTTCATCGTTGTAAAAACAGGAGCTAACAGGAGATCCTGCTTTTTCAAACGGGGTCGCTGCGTAATAGGATGGGAAAGTAAAATTTTCTCCGCTTGCAGGCCCTACTCCAAGATGAGCAGGTTGTGAAGCTGCTATATACCATGTTTTAGTACTTCCTCCGGTTAACAGTTGCTTGGTTTCAGGATCGTTAAAATCGCTAAAAACAGTAACTGTAGTAGTTATATTAGAAGAAGCTCCACCTGTACCGGAGGCGATAATGGTTACGGTGTAATCATTAACTCCACTGGCAGAAGTAAATGGATGGACTGTGGTACCATCGTAAGATACTTCTGTAAATCCATCGCCATAGATGAATTTGTAGGTCATTGCATTATCAGCAGAAGCATTGAATCTCACCAATCCACTTCCATCCCCGTCAGGCATTTCTGCTGTAACCCCAACTACTTCGGTGGTCACCGTTAAATTAGTAGGTGCCGTAATTTCTCCAAAATCGAAATCATCATCCACGCAGCTACTAAATGAAATTAGCAAAACTGCCGTGAGACATATATTCATTAATTTTTTCATATTACATTCTTTTAATTAGTAAGTTGTATATCATCAAAGTAAAAAGTGGTTCCTTCTCCACGGCTTCCAAAGTCATAGAAAACAATTACCCTATCATAGGAAACCGAAGGATTGAAAGCACCAAAAGTGGTAAGATCGAATGTTAACTCTTCCCATTGGTTTGCAATTGTTGTATTCACGATTACTTCTACCACTACCGAAGGATTTCCATTGACATCGGGTGCAGAATTAGAATCTTCGAATTTTAATAAAATTGGAACTCCCGCCTCTGGTGACCAAACTTTCATTTTCACTTTAGTACCGTTAATGAAATCCAGTGGATCTTCAAGATTCAGAGAAATTCCTCCCCAAACTTCTGCGCCACTGCCTTTGGTAAGCCTGGTAACATTATCACTGGTGTTTATGCCAGATTTATAAGGGTTTTCTACCACAGCTCCTGCAGCTCCTCCAAACCCTCCCCAGGTGTAGGTAAGGCCTTGAGATTCAAAACGTAAAGGCAATACTACAGTAGTTGGTTCAGCTTCAGAAACAAGTCTGATATCATCAAAATACATGGACGTTCCTTCTCCCGGACTTCCGAAGTCATAAAATATAACTACCCTGTCATAGGAAGCAGAAGGGTTAAAAGCTGCAAACGTGGTTAGATCAAAACTCATCTCTACCCATTGGTTGGCTACAGGAGTATTTTCAAAAACCTCTACTACTACAGAGGGATTTCCATTTCCATCGGGTGCAGAATTTGAATCCTCAAATTTAAACAGGATAGGAACTCCGGCTTCCGGTGCCCATACCTTCATCCTGATTGTGGTACCCCCGGAAAAATCTACAGCTTCATCCAGGTTAAGAGAAATACCGGCCCAAACTTCTGCCCCACTTCCTTTTGTCAACCTTGTGACCTTACTACTGGTATTTATTCCTGCTGAATTTGGATTATCTATAACAGCACCGGTGGCTCCACCAAATCCTCCCCAGCTATAGTTAAGGGTTTCAGATTCAAAAGTAAGAGGGAGTTTTACAAGTTCCAGCCTTGTGGTCTTAATATTATCAAAATAATAGGTTTCACCTGTTCCAGATACTCCAAAGTTGAAGAACATTGCTATTCTTCCATAATCCACATTTGGATTAATTGCCGAAAGATCAAAAACCAGGGTTTCCCATTGGTTACTTACTGTTGTAGTTGCAAATGCTTCCACATTTAAATTTGGATCTGCGAGATTCTCAATCTTAAACAGGATTTGGGCGCCTTCAACCGGGGACCAAACATCTACACTTATATACCTGTTTGTAGAAAAATCTATAGGTTCATCAAGAGCTATTGTGGTTCCCGCCCAAACTTCAGAACCTGCCGGTTTTTTATAAGAAGCAACCATATCACTGGAGTTTACACCACTTGGATCTGGATTTTCAATAACAGGAGCTCCAACTCCTTCTCCACCACCAAAATTGGTGAATGTGTAATTCAATGTTTCAGATTCAAAATCTATTGGTAAGAACAAAGGATTTGTAATTGAAACTTCTGTGGTTACCTCTGTTGTTGCAGCACCTCCACTTAAAGCCACTACTCTTACATCATAAGTTCCAACGGCATTATAAGTATGAGATACACTCTCTCCAGGCATTAATAATGTTGGTTCCTCGTCCTCATCATCACCAAAATACACCTCGAACATCGCAGCATTTACCGCATTTGCAGAAACTGAAATGGTAAAATTGTCATTGGGATCTCTAACTATATCAACCTCAAGATTTTCGGGGGCAAGAAATGATACAGTTAAAGGCTGAATACCGGTTGCAGTTTCTCCCGCAAGGTTAGTCCCTGTAATTTCTACATCGTATTGTCCCTCATCAAAATAATGCTGAACACTTTGTCCTACTTTTAACTCTTCTGAAGGTGTACTGCCATCTCCAAAATCTACTGTGAACAGAGTAGCTCCTTCCCCGGTTGGGGTAATTGTTACCAACCCCGAGTTATCCTGAGTGATCTGGAAAGTAGCTCCAAGATTGGAGGGAGCATCCATACTATCCAGATTTAAAATATCATCATCACTGTCACAACCTAGAGTTGCAACACCAACAATAACTGCTAATACAATTTTTAAATATTTTTTCATATCGCTAATTTTTTAGTATCCGGGATTTTGATTCCAGTTTCCTGCAGAAAACTCTATTTCCTCAAGTGGTATAGGAAAAACTTCATTTTTTCCAACCGTAAATCCATCTATTTCCTGAGCTGCTCTTCCTGTTCTAACAAGGTCAAAAAATCTATGACCTTCTCCTACAAGTTCTAACCTGCGTTCTCTGTAAATTGCTTCAAGCAAGTTTTGGCCAGATACTTCTACATCATCCAACCCGGCTCTGTTTCTTACCCTGTTAAGGTACATTCTTGCCCTGTCCTCATCAATATCCCCGCGCACTAAGGCTTCTGCCGCCATTAAAAGAACATCGGCATATCTTATTGCACGGTAGTTATTAGGTTGGGTAAGATTTGCATCTCCCATATTATCATTCTGGCGTGGTAAATATTTTCTGTTAAAATATCCTGTATGTTTGTAACCTTCAGAATAAGTTGCCCCTGTTTGTGCAGCCCATGCTTCAATATCAAGAATAGATACATCCTTTCTTATATCATTTTCAGTAAATAGATCTACAACTTCCTGCACGGGTACATTAAAACTGAATCCCGATTCGAATACAGGGCCATTATAATTTCTAATTCCCTGAAAACCTACAGCAACATTACCTTCGCTACATTGTAAACATCCAAATCCTGCTCCTTCTTCTCCCGTATACTGAATTTCAAAAACAGCTTCTGCACTGTTTTCTCCCTGCTGCTCAAAAAGAATATTATAGTTTACCAGACTGTAAGGGCCGTTGTTGATCAAATTTGTCAGCACCTCAGCCGATTTTTGGAATTCCTCCTGGTACAAATAAGCTTTTCCAAGTAAAGCCTGTGCAGATCCTTTGGTTGCACGACCCACCTGGGGTGCAGTATAATCCAGATTTTCTATGGCATATAAAAGATCTGATTCTATTTGAGCATATACTTCCTCCCTGGAAGCTCTTGGAATTGTTTTCTCATCTCCAAGAACAAATCTCTCATCTCCCTTAAGTGGAATTGGCCCAAACCATTTTAATAATTCGAACGTGAAGTAAGCACGTAAAAATCGTGCTTCGGCAAGAATAACTTCTTTTCCTTCAAAATCTGTTTTATCCTGAAACTCCAGGATATAATTTGCTCGTTGCACCCCGGCGAAGTTCCAGTCCCAGATGTCATCAAGATTGTCATTAACAGCGGTATGAATCATTTCATCCACCTGCTGAAAACCTATAACATCTGTAGCATTTTCCCCACCACTCAGGGTATTATCTGATGCTATTTCTCCTAAAAGCACGTTTACATAGGTAGATTGCAGGATATCATAAACCCCAATCAAGGCGTTGTAGTAATCCTCTTCAGAATTAAAATAATTTTCTGAATCTATAGTATATTCTTTGGTCTTATCTAAAAAATCTTCGCTACATCCAATAATGGTTGTAAAAGCAAGAAGTAAAAGGACCGGTTTTAATTTTGAACTATTTATCTTCATGATTCAATTTTTAAAAGTTGAGATTAATACCCGCTAAATAAATTCTGGGTACCGGGTAAAATCCATAATCTATTCCACCTCCAATGGCGGCTCCTGAAGTTGCTGCAGGATCAAATCCGCGATATTTGGTAAACGTGTATAAGTTATTTACTGATGCATAAATTCTCAATCTACTTACGCCTACCGATGTTAAAAGATTCTCTGGCAATGTATATCCCAGTTGAACATTTTGAATCCTTGCATAAGAAGCATCCTCCACATAAAATTCTGAGAACACATAATTAGATGTTGCACCCGTGGTAACTCTTGGAACCTCATTACTTGTTCCCGGTCCTGTCCATCTATCCAGAATATAAGCGGCACGGTTTACGTTTGGCTGATTTCTTTCGTAGTTTCTTATCATATCATTACCTAAAGATGCATAGACGAATGAAACGAAATCGAAATTGTGATAGTTTAGACTTAAATTTAATCCCATTGTAACAGAAGGAATAGGATCTCCAATATTTGTACGGTCATTAGGATTTATCACACCATCTCCATTGATATCCACATAACGAATATCCCCGGGTGCAGCGTTAGCTCCAAGTGCAACCTGAGAGGGGGCTGCATCTACCTCAGCCTGGTTCTGGAAAATTCCATTAGATCTGTATCCATAGAAATAACCAATTGGGAACCCTGCCTGGAATCTTGCCGGTTGAGGCTGGCCTACACCAAAAGCTCCTCCCGAAATAAATTCTGTTCCGTTAACTTCGGTAACTTCATTATCTAAAAATGTTGCGTTGTAAGATACGTTGAAGCTGAAGTTTTCATTAAAATAATCGGCATATTTAATAGCAAATTCCACCCCTTCGTTTCTTGTTGTTCCGGCATTAATCGTGGGCGCTCCGGCTCCCGGTGCTCCTCCCCCTAATATTCCCGAAACAGGAATTCCGGCAACTAAAAGATCATTCCTGTCTTCCCTGAAAACATCTACAGTCAAATCAACTTTATTATTAAACAGACGTACATCTACCCCAATATTGGTTTTTTCTGCTTCTTCCCATCCTGCAGCAGGATTTGGAATGACTCCAGGTGCGGTACCATTAACTAAAGTCCCTCCAAGGACATAAGTAGCTTCACCGTTTAATAAAGATCTGTAGAACTGGGCACTTCCCGCTTCATCGTTTCCAAGGATACCATAGCTGGCTCTCAATTTAAGGAAAGAAAGTACTTCAGATTCTCCAAAGAAGTCTTCATCTGAGATTATCCATCCCGCAGTAACCGATGGAAAATATCCTACCCGGTTTGAGGGGCTAAACCTTGTTGAGGCATCTCTTCTTAACATTGCAGAAACCAGATACCTTCCTCTAAAATCATATTGAAGCCTACCGAAAAAAGAAAGTTTTCTAACATCGTATACATAAGAACTATTTGGCTTTCCATCTATAGTTCCTGTAGTTAAACTAATATCAGCAAATTCCCAGGAGTTGTTTGGCACATCATAACCTGTCGCAAAAAGTCCATCGCCCCAGTTACGAATAACCGTCATACCTCCTGTTAAGGTTACATGATGATCTTCGCTGAACCTGTCTTCAAAAGTTCCAAACAAGTCATAAGTATAACTATTATCATTAATCCTGTTTTGACTTACACTGCTTCGGGGGTTATTAAAAACTTTTCCGGGACCGTAGTCAATAATAGGAGCAAAACTTTTGCCTTTACTGTTTGCCAGACTATATCCAAATCTTGATGTAAAGGTCAATTGCTCTACAGGCGTAAAATCCAGGCTCACAGATCCATTAAATTTATTAAGGATGTAATCATTAAAGGTGTTTTCTATTTGAGAAAGTGGATTGATGATTTCATTCCCCAAAATTCCACCCAGGTCTTCCTGATCCAGTTCAAAAGTTGGAGCTATATTTAGAGCATTAAAAAGAACAGATCCCAATCCATTTTCGCTGATGGAACGGCGATCTATGTTTGTATAAATTGAATTGGCGCTGAAGTCGAACATATCCGAAATATCTACTCCAAGGCTAAATCTCGCAGTACTCCTGGTAAAATCTGACTTCTCTGCTCCAATAATACCTTCCTGGTAAAGGTGAGATCCCCCAACCGAATAAGTCACTCTATCTGACCCTCCCGCTAATGTAAGGTTGTGACTCATAATTGGTGCTGTATCAAAAACCGATTCCTGGAAATCTGTACCCTCACCCAAACCGCTTACATTTGGAAAAGGAAGAGGTTGACCATTGTTTGCATAACTTTCGTTAATTATAAGAGCATATTCTGTAGCATTTAACAAAGGCAACTGCCTGGAAGTTTCCTGTAATCCCAAATACCCGTCATAACGCACTGTGGGCGCAGAATTTTTCTTACCTGTTTTCGTGGTTATTAAAACAACCCCGTTTGCACCTGCAACACCATAAATAGCAGCCTGTGCATCCTTAAGAATAGAAATTGATGCAACATCGTTAGGGTTTAAAGTACCAAGATCACCCTGGTAACCATCTATTATTACCAATGGACCGTTAACACTATTGGAAGCGACACCACGAATTGTAATATTCAATCCTGCACCGGGAGCACCCGAAGTAGGCGTAACATTTACACCGGCTGCCGTTCCCTGTAACGCCTGTTCCAGTTTTATTGGATTAAGTTCCTCTATAGTTTCTGCGGAAACTGAAGACACAGCTCCTGTGATATCTCTTCGCTGCTGAGTTCCATAACCAATTACTACTACCTCATCCAAAGCTTCTGAATCTTCCTGAAGTATTACCTGAAGAAAATTTTCTCCATCAACACTTATTTCCTGAGGTACAAACCCTATGTAAGAAAACTGAAGAACATCTTCGGTAGAAAGGTTTCCAATAGAAAAATTACCATCAAAATCGGTAGTTGTTCCTCTTGCTTCTCCTTTTACTAAAACATTTACCCCTGGTAATGGCTGGTTATTTTCATCGGTAACGTTTCCTGAGACTGTTAATGACTGAGCCTGAAGCGATAAAAATGAGCCAAAAAGGGCAATAAATAAAAATACAAATTTCTTCATTTGATCGATTTTATTAAAAATTGCTGTGAGCAATATATTAAATGAATGTTAAGAGAATAGAATTCTCACCTTTACAAGAAGTATACCCGGTGAAGAATAATAGTAGGGATATGTAAAGGCATCGCAAAAAGCCTGTAAAACCGATAAAATCAAGATCTAATTAATAATTTCATAGCCTTTTATGGCCTTCAATTATTAGGTAAAGACGGTAAATTGTAGAGGTAATGTAGAGTTATTTAAGGTAGTTGTAAAGTTTAAATTTCCAGAATATAATCGGTTAACTGCCTTTCCCGAGGTAAATCCATTTTTTTTCGCAAACGATATCGCTTTATTTCAACACTTTTAACCGAAATATTTAATAAGGGTGCTATTTCTTTGGAGGAGAGATTTAATCTTAAATATGCACAGAGCTTTAAATCATTGGGAGTTAAATGCGGATGTTGTTTTTTGATCTTCTTAAAGAAATCTTTATCGGCATTACTAAAAGCCTCTTTAAAAAATTTCCAGTTATCCTCTTCGCTAATATCCTTGTCAATTGTTTTTATAACAGATTTAATTCCCTGAGAATCTCCGGAATCCTTCAACTTATCTTTTATACTGGTAAGAAATTCATTCTTTTTAATTAGGCTCATTGTAGAAACTGCCAGCTCTTTATTTTTAGAGGTCATTTCCCTTTCCAGCTGTTCATTTTGAAGTTTAATGATCCTTTGTTCTGCTTCAAGATTTTTCATTCGCAATTCCTTCTCATTTTCGAGAATAAGCTTCCTGTGCTGTTTTTGATAGAATTTATGAACCATAAAAATGATAACTAAAAAGAGAAAAACATAAACTATAATTGCCAGAGTACTGAAAAACCAGGGCCTGTCAATTTCAAAAGTAAAACTCTCAATTGGGGTGATTTGCTCACCCACTCTTCCTCTTACCTGGAACTCATAAGTACCAAATGGTAAGTTGTTAAAAGCTGCGGCAGATTCTTCCTTCCAGTCGCTCCATTGATTACTTAATCCCAGTAATCGATAACTATAAACCGGTAATAAAAACTTCTTGTACTCGGGAATGCTAAAGTTAAAGCTTATATTATTGGTCTTATAGTGAAAAGGTGCCTCCCCTGTTAAACTAACCATTTCTGGTGTTTTATCTAAAGCAGATTTTATAATCCTGTCGAACCTGATTTCATTCTTCCTGATACTGTAACCAGAGGTGTCAAAAAGGAGATAACCATTTGCAACACCAACTAAATAATCGTCTTTAGATAAGCGGGTGATATTTTCATAACCCAGGGCAATATTGCGGAGATCATTTGGTAAATATGTACTCCTCACAATAAGATCGGGACTCAACTGCCCGACCTCAACAGTAAAAAAAGAATTTTTGGTAAATCCCCAAATCTTATTTTCATCATCATTAATAATCCTGCCAGAGATCCTTTCAAAATCCTTTAATGTCGTAGCTAAAGAATTTTCTTTTGTGAATTGATTCTCTCTTTCGTTATAAACATAGATTTGTTCTTTAGCTGAAAAATATAAAGAATCATTAAACCTGAACATACTGGAATTTATTCCTGCAATTCCTTCAAATGTATAATTGTTGATATTGGAAATTGCTGTAAGGCTGTCATTCATTTTAATCCTGAAGATGCCTTTATGTTCATTACCTATCCAAATATCTCCATCTTTGTCTGTAACAATAAATTTGGAGGAATGAGGAAAACCTTCCACCATAGGTAATTCTGAAATATTCTCTCCTTCCCTTTTAAGAAAACTGAATCCGTTGTAATGACCCTGAATATAATAATCGGGATCGGGAGCATATTTCTTCACAATCCAGGTTCCAAACCGGTCGGCTAATTTCGTTGCAGTAGTATTTTTTACAGTAAAAGTACCTCTGTTGTGGCCACAAAAAATAATTCCATCAATCTCCTGAAGACTCCATACCTGGCCGTTAGTTCCTGCTATTAAATAAAATTCAGATCCTGAATTCTCTTTATAATACAATCCCTGATTGGTACCCAGATATAAATAATCATCTGTTTGAAGAGAGGTATATACAGATCCTATTTTACCGTAACTATCCTGGAAAAGCCGGAAGGGAGATTTATAATTTATAACACTTAAGCCATTATCCAGCCCCACCCATACATTTTCATCTTCATCCAGGAATAAACTTAAAACGGTATTATTGATGAGTCCGTTTTGCTGGTTAAAATGATAGGTAACTTTTCCTTCCTGGTTGATTTGATAAATTCCATCTTCAACAGTTCCCATAAGTATTGAACCGTTAGATAAATTTACCGCAGAGAACACACTTAAGCCTTCCAGTTCTTTACTTAATTCCTCATTGTACCGGGTAAGGGTTTTCCCATTCCATATATAAAACTCACCCTCCCCGGTAATTAGGTGAAGATCTCCTAAAGCCCGAAAAACATGCATAATCTCTTTGTTTTGCAATATTTCTACAGGTATAACTTCCTCTTTCCTACCATTTGTAATTACAAAAAGGCCTTCTTCAGCTATTTGAAAGAAAACATCTTTATCAACTTTAAAAAGATTGGTAACAGGATGAAAAGCAGAGGTTTCAACTTTTACAATTTCATCTTTTTCAATATCATATATGTAAAGACCCTCAAAACTTTGGATCACAATTAAATCCCCCACATTTTCCATGTGCCAGAACTGTTCGCCGTCACTTACAGGATTCGGCATTTTTGGTAATAGGTTTACATACTCCAGCAAACCATAATTATTTTTTTTCCAGTAACCCAATTCCATATAAGCGCCGGTAAAAATTAGATCCCCCACTACTTTGACTGACCGTACGACAGAATTATTGGGTACCGGGTACAAATTCCATTCTGCCCCACTGTATTCCAGCAACCCGGAACTGTTGGCTATGTATAAATTTTTATTTTCGGCTTGTGAAATTTTCCAGTTCTGGTTCCCTGCTTTATATTGATTGGCTGTATAATTGTTAACAGGAGGCAATTCCTGGGCCCAGGTAAGGAAGGGAAGAAAGAAAATGAAAATTCTTAGGTATAAATACAAGGGAAAAATTTTAAGCTAAACCAAATTTAAGTCTTAATTATTAGAGAACGAAACTTCAATCTAATACTGTTATAATAAGTTAAAATTTAGTCTATTAATTCAAATTTTTTAAAACTTGTGGTACAAATTAATTACTCAGGTAAATTTATGCCGAACTACCCTTTAAATTTCAAACTTAAACTGCTTTTTATTTCTTTTTACCCTCTTCTTTTCTCTGCTGAAGTTTTTTCGCAGGAAAAGGAAGAGGATATTCCTGATAAAGAGATTTCCCACACTCTATTTATTACCGGAAATACGGCTTTGGCTAAAGATAATATTTCTCTGCCTATCCTGAATCAAATAGCTGAATCTTCACAGTCTCCAGGTGCTGCCAGCCTTTTATTGATGGGGAACTTTACTGATGCCAAAGAAGGAATTAACAATTCACATCTTGATAAACTACTGGAACCCCTTAAAAAATTTAAGGGAAATATAATTTTTGTACCCGGTTTTAATGAGTGGGAAAACAGGAATCAGGATAAGATCGATGATCTGGAAAAAGCCTTACAGGATGCTAATGAGAAGATACAGGTCCTACCTAATGATGGCTGCCCTATAGAATCTGAAGAAATAAATGACGATTTTGTTCTAATCACAGTAGATTCCCAATGGTACCTGGAAGATTGGGATGATTTTCCTGAAATGAATACCGGTTGTGATATAAAAACCCGGGAACAATTTTTTATTGAATTTAAGGACGAACTAAAAGACAACTTTGGCAAGACTAAAATAGTTGCGCTCCACCACCCTGTGATCAGTAATACGAGGTTGGGCTTTATCAACACCATTGGTGGTTTTACTCCACAATCTTTCAAAAGTGAAATTCAAAGGGTTTTCCGCGGAAGGTTAGAAACTCTTGCCAAACAATTTGATGATGTCATATTTGTTTCAGGTAATGACCGAAATCTTCAGTATCTGGAAGATGGAAATTTACCGCAGATAATAAGCGGTGCTGCAGCCGCAACTCAATATGCCAAAGCAAGAGGAGAAAGTTTTGCTTCCGAAGAAAAAGGATATGCAAAATTGGTAATTTTTAAAGATGGTAGTTCTGCAGTCTATTTTTATGCAGTGAATGGCCAAACACAGCAATTACTGTTCAGCAAATTTATCCAAAGAGAAAGACCAGATCTTGAGGATGTAAAATTTGAGAAACTTACCAATAGACGACCTACTACTTTTGCTTCTATTTATACTCCTGAAGAAACAGAAAAAAGCGGGTTGTACAGGATGTTGTGGGGAGAGAATAACCGGAATATTTACAGTCGGGAAATTGAAGCTCCAAACCTTTTCCTGGATAATTATCCCGGTAATTTAAGGCCAATTAAAGAAGGTGGGGGTCAACAATCCAGGTCTTTAAGATTTATCAATGATACCAAAAATGAATTTACATTACGTGCTTTAAGAAAAAGTGCAATCAGCTTTTTACAGGCAAACGCGGTTAAAGGCCATTATGTTGAGGAATATCTTCAAAATACCATTGCGCAGCGATATGTACAGGATTTCTTTACTACCGCCCATCCTTATGCTCCATTTGCAGTAGGGGATCTTGCCGAGGCCCTGGACATTTATCATGTAGAACCTAAGATCTATTATGTGCCTAAACAAAAAGGCCTTGGAATCCATAATGATGAATATGGAGATGAACTTTATATGCTGGAAGAGCACGTAGGGAGTGAGAATAAAGCTTTTGAAATTTTTGGATCGCCAGATGATATATTGAGCACTACAGATTTTCTTGAGGAGATCAAAGAATCTGAAAAATCTTATGTTGATGAGAGCAGCTATATAAAAGCAAGGCTTCTGGATATGTTGATTGGAGACTGGGATCGTCATGAAGACCAATGGAGATGGGCAGAATTTGAGAAAGAAAATGGGGATAAAATATATCAACCCGTCCCCCGGGACAGGGATATGGCTTTTCCAAATTACAAGGGCCCGATAATTTCCTTTTTAAAAGCAGGTTTCCCGATGTTAAGAAAGATGCAGAGTTATGATGGTGAAATTGAGGATCTAAAATGGTTCAATCTTTCAGGCTATCCCCTGGACCAGGCATTAATCAAAGAATCTACATGGGAGGATTGGGAGGAGCAGGTCCAGTTCATTCAGAAGAACCTAACCGACGATGTTATTAATAAGGCTTTTGAAGGTTTACCCAAAGAGGTGCAGGATGAAAGTATAAACAGGATAAAAACAACGCTTAAGCAGCGGCGGGATAATCTTTTAAATACTGCAAAAGAATACCAGGAGTATCTGTTAAAGAATGAAGTGCTAACAGGAACCCAGGAGGACGATAATTTTCTCATCACCCGGAAGGAGAATGGTATAACTACCATTGAAATAGAAAGGAACGGCAAGATCTATTATTCGAGGGATTATAATTCAGATATTACTAAAGAAATCTGGGTTTATGGCCTTGACGGCAGGGATAATTTTAAAATTCAGGGAGAAGGAAGTGACTTAATCGATTTAAAAATTCTTGGAGGGGAAGAAAATGATGTTTACGACTTTAACAATACCCGAAAAGCCAAGATCTACGATTTTAAAAGCAAAGAGAATACTATTTTGAATGACAATTCCAGGAAATGGCTGGTAGATTCCTATGACATCAATAATTACGATCCAGAAAAAAGAAAACTTGCAGAAAATAAGATAATTCCCTCTGTAGGTTTTGATACCGATGCAGGTTTTACTTTAGGTTTTAAAGATATTTATACCACTTATGGCCTGGTAAGAAATCCTTTTACCAGCCAACACGAACTTAGTGTGAATTATTATTTTGCTACCAACGGTTTCGAAATAGCCTATTTTGGTGAATTCGCCCATATTTTTTATAACTGGAACCTGGGAATCTCAGCGCGGTACGCCGGTCCTAATTATTTTCTCAACTACTTTGGGACCGGAAATGGAACCATCTATGAAAAGGATTTGGTAGAAAGGGATTTTAACAGGGTAAGAATGGAGCAACTTCAATTCTCTCCTTCCCTTATCTGGAGAAATGAAAGAGGTAGTAGTTTTATTATAAGCGCGGTTGCAGAAAGTTTGGAAGTACTGCGGGACGAAGATAAATTTATCGGTCAGATCTTTTCGCAAGACAATCCTGTTTTTGACCGGCAGTATTATGCAGGGACAGAAGCTACTTATACCTACCGGAACAAAACAAATCCACCCTACCCTATAAGGGGAATGGATTTTAATTTTACAGCGGGTTACAAATCCAATATTGATGAATATGATAATAAATTTGGATATTTAAACCCGTCCCTATCGATTAATTACCCGTTGCATCACAGTGGCGCAGCGGTATTTGCAACAAAACTTGGAGGAAAAGTTATTATTGGTGATAATTACGAATTTTATCATGCAGCAACTTTAGGTGGCAATGAAAACCTGCGGGGATTTAGAAATGACAGGTTTAACGGCAGTAGCGCCTTCTATCACAGTACCGATCTTAGACTTGCTTTTGCTCGTTTCAAGACCAGTTTTGTACCGGTTATGATGGGGATAACCGCCGGTTTTGATTATGGAAGAGTATGGACAGAGGGAGAAGATTTCGATGAATGGCATTCTAATTATGGGGGTTCCTTCTGGATCAATGGATTCAATGTAATTACAGCCAATGTAGGTTATTACCATGGGGATGACGGCAACAGAATTAATTTTATCCTGGGCTTTAAATTTTAAATTAGTAAGCCGTAGATTCCAAATGTTTAAATTCTGTATTTAAAATAGTATTTACAGGCTCAGACTTTGATGGGTTCTTAATTTTATCAACTAAAAGAGATGCCGCCACTTCCCCTATTTTTATAGGATGCTGGTCTACATAACTTAAGGAAGGATAAAGAAAAGAAGCAAAATCTTCATTAACATAGCCAATAATCTTTACATCTTCCGGGATATTGAGCTTGTTCTCCTGCACCATTCGTGAAGCCAGTAAAGTACTTAAATAATCGAGTCCAATTAAAGCATCTACCTCTTCCTTATCTAAAAGTTCCTGTAACTTTTGTTTTACTTTATCGGGATCCTGGGAGATAATCATAAACCTTGGATCCACCGGTAAATTAAAGTCTGTGCATCCCTGCTTATAACCATCTATTCGTTGCTTTCCCAATCCAATCTCTCCCAAGGTACTCACCAAACCTATCTTCTTTAAATTTTTAGAGTATAAAAACTTAACCGCATCATAAATGCTCGCTTTATCATTTACTCCAACTTTATCCAGGTCTATTTCCACGTTGATCCTGTCAAACAAAACCACCGGGATCTCATATTCCTGAAGTTTGTGTAGATGATCAAAATTGTTCTTTTTCTGTGTTTCTTCGGAAACTGAAATTAATAATCCGTCTACAATACCATTAGAGATCAATTCCACTATTTGTTGTTCCAGCTGAAGGGATTCGTTTGAAATGTAAGTAATTACCTGGAATCCCTGGTTCCTGGCTTCTGTTTCTACCCCTCCAAGAACTTTTGCAAAAAAGGTATTGGAGATATTAGGAACAATAACGGCAATGTTCTGGGTTCGGTTCCTTTTAAGATTAACAGCTGTTGGATTGGGTCGGTAATTGTGAAGTTCGGCCAATTCCTTTACTCTTTTGACTGTTTTCGGACTTATCTCCGGACTGTCATTTAAAGATTTAGAAACAGTTGAAACCGATACGTTCAAAAGCTTGGCCAGCTCCTTTAATGTAATTTTTGATCTCATAGGGGAAAATTTAAACTTTAAAAATAACTAAGAATCAGCAACTTAATTAAATTCTCGTGTTTTTTTTTAAGTAAAACAAAAGACCGGCTTTTGAAACCGGCCTTCTGAACACTTAAAACTTAATTTTTATCGAAGATTTTCGTATTCAAACTTTTGTCCTCCTACTGAAACTTCTACCATTGCTCCAGCTTTGGGCATCGTTACAATGGCAATACCATTTTTAAACTCTATACTCCTGGCTTTTCCCTGTTCTAAAACTACGGCTGATGCATTGCCGGACAATTCAAAATTTCCCTGCTTAAAACTCCTAAGGGCCGCTTCATCTTTAAAAAACAGCACCTGTCTAAAAGCCTGTCCTCCAATTTGCAGTCCTACATCCAGCTGTCGCAACTTTGCCATACCAACAAGGTTACCATTTTCATATACCACACCATTACCTAAGGCAGCTCCAATAACATAAGCTCCTTTACCTACATTTGGAAATATTGCATAACCTTCGGAATTGGCAAAATATTTAGCCATTTCAGGATCTTCCTCAATAAAAGCTGCTTTAGCTTGTTTCGCATCGTCAATTATCTCCTTTTGCTCCCTATTCTGTGACAGAGCTGAGGTAGAGATAAAAACCAATAACAAAAACGATAAAGCTTTGAGATTAAATCTTACTAATTTCATTGTATTAATTTATAGAAAGTAAATTAAAGAATAATTAAGCAATTTTTGTTAAGTGTGTGTTATTTTGATCTTCAAAATTATTTCAATCCTCTTCGAAGAAATATAGTAGTAATCCCCCCCTTTATTGAGGTAAATCTAGGATAAATTAATTGATTAATTTAAGACAATGTATAATTATTGACCGGCCAAGTCTACAGTTTTACCAGGAATAAAAGAGAAACTAAAAAAGCGGCTAAATCGCCGCTCTAATAGGTTGTATATTATAGTAACTATTGTACCGGTGTAAAGTCAAATCTTTGACCTCCTACAGAAATTCCTGCCATTGCTCCACCTTTTGGAATAGTAGCAATTCCTACTCCATCCTGGAATGTAATAGTTTTAGAAGCTCCTTTTTCTAGAATTACCGCTGTGGCACTAGCTTCAAGTTCATATCCTCCGTTTTTAAATCTATCTAAAGCTGCCTGGGTTTCAAAAAATAGTACTTCTACAAAAGCTTTTCCACCAATTTGAAGACCCACGTCTACTTGTTTAAGATCGGCATACCCAACCAGGTTTCCATTTTGATATACTGCACCATTACCAGATGCTCCACCAATTATATAAGCACCTTTTCCTACATTAGGGAATATAGCGTACCCTGCAGCAGTTTGAAAATTTTGAGCTACATTGGGGAAATTTTGCTCGATCATTCTTTTTTCTTCCTGCACATCAGATAGTAACTGATCTCCTGTTTTACTGGCTGAACCGCAACCTGCAATTACTAAGATTAGAACTGCTACCAGAGAGGTGTAAAGTGTACCTGTAAGTTTTTTCATTTTTTTGTTCTTTTTGATTAGAACTATTAAAATACAGGATATGCAAAACATTAACTGTTAACCGATTGTTATTTCACTTAATATTAGCTTTTTAATTATAAATGTTAAAAGTTTAACTCAAGTACTCAATTTAAAAACTGCCTCGATTAAAAAGACCTAAAAATCAATGGTCCACCGGTTTAACTAAGCAGTGAATATTTACAGTAACTTTACCAGGAGATAGTTAGTTTCTTAGGAAGAAATTATTTAACAGGTTTGAATATCCTGATTATTTTGCCATTTCCTGCAGTTTTTTTCGCGCTTCCTCAAACCTTTCCATCATAAGTGGCATTTTTACCTCTCCATAAGCCGCCCGTGCTTTTTCTTCTGCTGCATCAATAGCCCGGAGTAGGTCTAATGCAGCTTTTTGTCGTACCTGTGCATCGGTACTTCCCACTTTCCCTATCCAGACAGGGGAACTATGCGCAAAAGGTCGTGCATGCATAGTAGGCCAGGTGTCTTCCATAAGTTCGCTGGAATAAGCTCTTATCGCAATCCATCCTCCTTCCGGGAGAACAATATTACCCTTATATTTTTTAGTTTCGCCGGCTTTTATACCTGTAAGCTTTTCGACCACGGCTCCATTTACGACTAGTTCAACCGCATCAATATTATTGGTTCCAGCGAGGGTTGCTTCCCAGGACTGTGAACCGCTTGCAACTACATCCCCCGGCATTGCGATTTCACCAACACGGAATATCAAGGCGGGACCCGTAGTGACAAATCCTCTGCCAGCCATAGCTGCTTTAAGTACTGCATCAGCAGTAAATTCTGTTCCATTTAACTGTAAATAGTTCCTTCCGGTACCTACCGCCATGGTGCGGTGGAAATCTACCCACATATCGGTGCCCGACATGGCAGCCACCGGCTGTCCTATATTCAGCAGGCGATACCAAAGTTGGGAATTCCCCAGGGGACTGGTCCATGCACAAACCATTTCCAGCCCTACTTTCTCGCCCAGAACAGCGTCTGAAACCAGTTCTAAAGGAATCGGGTTCTTCTTTAAATCATCGAATGGGTCGAGGTCATTTCCTATCGGATGCACATAAGTTAGAAAAGCACCGTTGCGCTGGGCAAAATCCAATACTTCACCATTACTCCTATTAGGATCTCCCAGGGTAGGATTGCTAGGTCCCCAGAACCATGGGGCATAGGGTTTATCTGTTCCCAGTAAGCTTACATGGCCATGGAAATGAGATCGTACCTCCTGGCTCTGGGTGACAATGCGACCCTCTTTTACAGTTTCTTTACCCAAAATCCCTTCGTCAATACGTCGCTCCCAGCGATTCCAGGACATGGGAGCGAGTAGATCAAGATCTTCTCCTTCCATTGCGCGAATTGCATCTTCGTGCTTCGCACGGTGATGACCGTCGCCGTTTAGATGCACGTGGTGATCGGCAGATACATATCCCTCGTCCCCGGCATTCCAGATTGGAACCAGGGATAAACGGGCTTCTGAAGTTTTATTCGGAGTAATTGTAACGGTGGATTCTTTTAACGGCGTCATAGGACCCCGGACTGCTGTAACTTTGTACTTCCCTGCCGGAAGGTTATATCGGGATTCCCCTTCAAGATAAAAATAATATCGCCCAGTTTGCGGATCAAAATAAGTGGCGTCCTCATGGGAAGCCACAGGATAACCATCTTCCCTTTCAATTGACACACGTCCCGTTACCTGTTTTCCGGAGGCGTCGGTAAGGTTTACTTTTAATGTTCCGGTAGCTTCTCCAAGGTCCCATTTTGAAATTTCCACCTCTTCCGGAGAACCTCCGTAGGTTGGGATTCGCATCAGCCGGAACTGACGATTTTCATCCAGTTCTACAAAATATATTTGATTACCGTTTGCGCTAAATGCCGGGGTCAACGAAAAGGGATCACCATTGGTAAGCCTGTGTTTTACCGTAGGATTTGTAAGATCCATAGTCCAGAGATGGTAGGCGTTATCAATAGGGGCGCTGTAAACAATTAAATTTTGTGAAGGATGAGCATCAGCAGTGAGGTGGTAGATCAAAGTCTGGGCAAGGGCGATCGTATCCTTTCCCGTTTTTAAATCTTTAACACGAAGGGATCTATACGCTCCGTTACCATGAAGATACATAAGGCTTTCCCCTTTTGCCAGTCTTCGGGAGTTTCTTTCCACCTGGGGTAGACTGGTTAACTGTTCGGTAGATTGCGATGAGAGATTATACTTCATAAGATTAAGCGAACCGTTTACACCAGAGCTGTAATAAAGCCAGTTTCCATCAGTTGAAAATTCAGGATCCAGCTCAATTGCCTCGGTATCTATTTTTGTTTCCTTGCCAGTGCCAAGTTCTTTAATGATAACAGCGGTATTTTGTCCATCGTCCCGCACGAAAGCAAGATGTTTAGCGTCTGGAGACCATCGAGGCCGGGAGTCTATCCCGGGGCCCTGGGTTATCCTTACAGCAGTTCCTGTATCCAAATTTAGATTCCAAAGCCACCCCCGGGCAGCGAAAGCAAGATTTTTCCCGTTTGGTGCAGGGGCAGGGTCTGTGGGTCCGTGGGCAAGAACCGGAAGTTCATGTTCTTCCAGATAAACATGATGGCCAAAATCTGTAAGCTTGGAATAGCGATTTTCCCATTGAGCTGAAACTAAGTTTATGGATAGAATGTATACAGTTACAGTTATAATGGCAAGTACTCCAGAACTGTGATAGTTTCTAATGGATTTTTTATTTTTCAATCCCTCCAAAAATTCGTAGTCCGTCAATTTATTATGGAAGCCATATGATGGAAATTCATTGTTTTTACTAAAAAAGCTAAGCATACCGTTTATATATTTTTGCATTTCCTGAATGTAAAACTTTAATTTTTCTTTTATAGATAGTTTTATATAATTTGAGTTATTCTATTTTGAAAGACTCGAAATTTCCTACAAGTAACTAATATTCGAGGCTTCCGGGAAAAATACATCTTGAGGTAATTAAGAAGTCAGGGTACCATTCCTCTCCTTAAATTCTCTTTTAAGCCTAATTTTTCATTCAATTATTAAAAAAACGAGTTAAAATAAAATTACTTATTCCAATTAGTAGTTCCAAAAGGATATTTTCATAAATTACTTGGATTCAATTTAATTACAATATCATGGCCGAATTCAATGTATCCATCAATGGAAAAAAACACAAAATAGATGTTGACCCCAGTACTCCATTACTCTGGGTGGTGCGAGATCATTTAAATTTAGTGGGCACAAAATATGGATGTGGAATTGCACAATGTGGAGCATGCACCGTTCATTTTAACGGTTCTGCCGTTAGATCCTGCCAGATACCGATCTCCTCGGTAAAAGACAATAAGATAACAACTATAGAAGGCCTTTCTGAAAAGGGGGATCATCCTGTTCAAAAGGCATGGCTGGAGCACGATGTGCCTCAATGTGGTTACTGCCAGGCCGGCCAAATTATGTCTGCGGCATCTTTGCTCAACAGTAATCCTAACCCCAGTGATGAACAAATAGAAAGCGCTATGAACGGTAATATTTGTCGCTGCGGAACCTATACCCGCATCAAAGCTGCTATTAAAACAGCTTCAGATTCTCAGATAGTTTAATTCTAATCCGGAAAAAATGAGTACAGTAAAAACAGGAATGGGCCGAAGATCTTTTATAAAGAACATGTCCCTCGCCGGCGGTGGATTATTAATAGGATTTAACTGGATGGCTTGTAAACGTGCGGCAGAGCCGGGTGCAGAAGAGTTGGTATTGGAAATGCCGAAGGAGTGGTTTGAAATGAACGGGTATTTAAAAATTGGAGATAACGGAGTTGTAACCATTTATTCTCCAAACCCTGAAATAGGTCAAAATGTAAAAACTTCGATGCCGATGTTGGTGGCCGAAGAACTGGATGTGGACTGGAATAATGTAATTGTAGAACAGGCACCACTAAATATAGACGTTTTTACCAGGCAGTTGGCAGGAGGTAGCCAATCCATTCGCCAGGGTTGGGAACCATTAAGAATGGCAGGAGCCACTGCCAGAAAAATGTTACTTATGGCTGCGGCAGACCAGTGGCAGGTTCCTTACTCTGAACTTTCAGTAGAAAATGGGGTAATTACCCATGCCGGTAGTGACAAGTCAATAGGATTCGGTGAGATTGCCGGAGCTGCTGCAAAAATGGAAGTTCCCGACGAAGTGGAATTGAAAGAAAATGCTAATTTCAAAATTATAGGGACCTCCCGCAAAAATGTTGACGCGAAAAAAATAGTTACAGGACAACCTTTATATGGTATTGACGTGCAGCGGGATGATATGCTCATTGCAATGATCGTTCAACCCCCAGCATTTGGTATGGAATTTAAATCCATGGATGCAGAGAAGGTGAAAGAAATGCCCGGAATAAAGGATGTTTTCGTCATAGAGACTTATCCCGATGACATGGAAAGAGAGTGGAGTGATACCACTGCTTTTCCTAAATTGGTGGCAGTTGTTGGGGAATCTACCTGGCAGGTAATGCAGGCAAAGAAAGCTTTGGAGGTAGAATGGGACCTAAAACCTGAACTAACAGAGCAAATTGTAATCCTGGAAAAATCTCCGGCTTTAATAGATGCAGGCGGTTTGGAGAATTCTGAAGTTCATACTTCTTTGATGGCCGACAGAGGTTCTAAAAAATCTGAAATGGTGAGAAGGGATGGAGATCCTGAAAAGGCTTTTAAAAATGCTGCAAGGGTTATTGAACGCACCTACAGCTGCCCTTATCTTGCACATAACTGCATGGAACCAATGAACTTTTTTGCCAATGTTACCGGTGATAAAGCAGAACTGTTAGGGCCTATTCAAACTCCCGAGTTTGCAGAAAAGAGCGTGAGCAAACGCTTAGGTTTGGATTTAGAAAATATAGACATACAAATGACCCGGATGGGAGGTGGATTTGGCCGCCGTCTCTACGGAAATTTTCTTGTTGAGGCTGCAGTAATTTCTCAAAAAATGGGAGCACCGGTAAAACTTGTTTATACCCGTGAGGATGATATGACAAATGGAGTTTATCGCCCCGCTTATCAGGTCACCTATAAAGCTGCACTTGATGCAGATAATAATCTAACCGCTTTTCACGTAAACGCCGGCGGAATGGGTGAGAGTCCGCTATTCCCAAACCGTTTTCCTGCGGGAGCTATCGATAATTACCTTGCCGAGAGCTGGAAGGTAGATTCTTATATTTCTATAGGAGCATTCCGTGCCCCAAGGTCCAATTTTATAGCCGGGGCAGAACAATCCTTTTTAGATGAGCTTGCAGAAGAAATGAAACAAGATCCTATTCAGTTTCGCCTTGATCTTTTAAAGCGGGCAGAAAGTGATCCAGTAGGGGAAAATAATGATTATGATCCTGTCAGGTTTGCCAAAGTGTTGGAATTGGCAAGAGATAAATCGGGCTGGAGTAAAAGCAGCTCTGGCAAAAACAGCGGTGTAGCTGCCTATTACTGCCATAATTCCTATGTGGCCCAGGTTATGGATATAAGCATGAAAAATAATGAACCGGTCATCGATAATGTTACCTGCGCAGTTGACTGCGGAATTGTAGTAAATCCTGATGCTGCCAAGAATATGGTAGAAGGTGGAACAATAGACGGAATTGGTCATGCTTTGTACAGCCAGTTGACCTTTGAAGATGGTGTGCCACAACAAAGCAATTTTGACACGTACAGGCTTATTCGTCATAGCGAAGCTCCCAAAAGCATTGATGTACATTTTGTAGATAACGGATTAGATCCTACAGGATTGGGAGAACCCCCGTTTCCTCCTGTACAGGGAGCTTTGGCAAATGCACTTTACAAGGCAACAGGAAAAAGGATCTATAAACAACCTTTTCTCCCTGAATTAAGAGCTCAAAACAGAGAGATCAAAACCTAAAAGGATTGGATTTCTGCAATGAAAAGGATAAAATTTAAATGCTGGGTAGAACAGGAAGGTGAAAAATTTTATGGTCCCGGACCCAATGAATTGATCAAACAGATCCAAAAAGAGGGATCTCTTTCTAAAGCTGCTGTGAAAATGAATATGTCCTATAAAAAAGCATGGGATCTGGTTCAGCGGTTAAATCATAATTCTGAAGAACCCTGGGTTATTCTAAAAAAGGGTGGATCCCACGGGGGAGGGGCTGAAGTAACCTCACATGCTTTAGAAGCTGTCCGGGAATTTGAGTCACTGCAAGGTAAAATAGATAAACTTCTTGAGCAGCAGGAAGCACAGCTTAAGATTTTAAAATAAGGAAAAAAGGGAATTTTATATAATTCCCTTAATTTTGAAAACCGATATATATAGGAATACATAACGCGAATGGCAGCAAAGAAGATTTTATATCTTGACTATAACGCAACTACTTCGGCCGATCCCAGAGTAGTTGAGGCCATGTTGCCATATTTTTCTGAAAAATTTGGGAATGCAAGTAGTGATCATTTCTTTGGATGGGATGCAGATGAGGCTGTTGAAATCGCACGGGAGCAAATTGCCGGGCTTATCAATTGTAAATCATCAGGGATCACCTTTACTTCCGGTGCTACTGAAGCCGCCAATCTTGCTCTTTTTGGTTTCTGCGAAAGAAACAGATCTAAAGGGAATCATATTATTACCTGCAAAACGGAACACAAAGCCATTTTAGATCCTTTAAATGCTCTTGAATTGAAGGGTTTTGAGGTCACTTACCTGGAAGTAGATCCTGAAGGAAGAATAGATCTCCGGGAGTTAGAAGATGCTATTACTTCTGAAACAATCCTGGTTTGCCTTATGTTGGCTAACAATGAGACCGGATTGATCCACCCGATGCGCGATATTGCAAAGATTGTTCACTCACGGGCTGTGACATTAATGAGTGACATCACCCAGGCTGTGGGCAAAATTCCTGTAGATCTGGTAAAGCTGAATATTGATCTTGCGATCTTTTCATCCCACAAGATCTACGGGCCTAAAGGTGTTGGAGCTCTTTACATCAATAAAAAAAATGAAGTAGATGTTGACCCCTATTTTTTCGGCGGAGGGCAGGAAAAAGGAATGCGGCCAGGCACT